>NZ_MOMO01000258.1:0-150730 GCF_009933855.1 Pseudomonas sp. SG-MS2
GGTGATCACAATTTGTCCAGCCGTGCACGACATCCCCCTCGACCGACGTAGATACGCAGCGATCAATTCACGCAGTAACGGCTCGCCCGCCGGGTCGCCATAGCCAAGCTGCGCTGGATCGGGATTTCGCCAGAAGCCCGCTTGCAGCTTGGCCCAGACCTCAAAGGGGAACAGATCGAAGGCCGGAACACCTACCCGAAACGCCCGCGGCGGGCCAACTTTTGGGAATGGCAGATGGTTACTTTTCAGACGCTCCAAACGCTCACTGGAACGCCCACATCTGGATAAATCATCAGTGCTTTCTGAGCATTTTGTGGATAAACCTGTTGATAAGCCATGGGATAACCCTGTGGACAGTTGTGTGGATAGTTTCGGCAGATGGCAAACATAGGTGCCATCTCCAACCCGGCTTTCTATGTAGCCTTCGGCATACAGTTGGTCATAGGCACGCACCACGCTGTTGCGCGAGAGCGCGAGCATGCCCGCCAGGTCTCGTGTCGACGGCAGGCGCGTGCCGCTGCTCAAGCGCCCATCCAGCACGCGAGCGCGCAGCGCTTGATAGAGCTGCTGACTCAACCCTCGGCGTTGATCGAGGACGATCCCGGCGGGATCGAATGGCAATACCAAAGGGCGCTCGCTCATCGCATTGGACCTATCAAAATCATCACCAATGGCTCTTAACCTGAACCAATAGCCTGCCTACGATGAAGCCAATCGACAAGGATCCGCCCATGTACAACAGCAAACCGCACCAGGAACACAACCTTGAGCGCCTGCATCAACAGATGCGGGAAACCCGCCTGGCCCTGCTGGTCACCCACGGCGAGCAAGGTCTGCTGGCCAGTCACATACCCGTGTTGATCGATACCAGCGAAGGTGACTTGGGCACCGTTTACGGGCATCTGGCCCGTGCCAACCATCAGTGGCAGGCCTTGGAGCAAGGTGTAGAAGCCTTGTTGGTTTTCGCCGGCCCTGACGCTTATGTCAGCCCCGGCTACTACCCGAGCAAGCTCGACAACCCCAAGGTTGTGCCCACCTGGAACTACTTGGCGGTGCATGCCTACGGCGTCGCTGAAGTGGTGCAGGGCGGCCCCGACCTGCTGGATATCGTCAGCCGCCTGACCGACCTGCACGAGCAAGGACGCAGCACCCCATGGAAGGTCACCGATGCACCCAGCGATTACATCGAAGGCATGCTCCGCGCCATCGTCGGCTTCCGCCTGCCCATCGCACGTCTGCAGGGGGCACGCAAACTCAGCCAGAACCGCTCAACGCAGGACATCGAAGGCGTACGCCAAGGGTTGGCCAGCAGTACCGATCAGCTAAACAATCAACTGGCGGCGCAGATGCGCACGCCCTGAAGGAACAGCCCCATGCCCAACGTCATCCTGCGCCCCGTCAGCGCCAACGACCACGCCGCGTGGCTGCCCCTGTGGCAGGCCTACCTGCGCTTTTATCAAACCGAACTGGCCGATGAAGTCAGCGCCGTGACATGGCAGCGCATCCTCGACTCGCAGGAGCCAACCCACTCGGCGCTGGCCTGGATCGATGGCAAGGCGGTAGGCATGGTCAACTGGATCTATCATCGAACCAACTGGAGCATTGCCAACGCCTGCTACCTGCAGGACCTGTACGTTGACGGTAAGCAGCGCGGCCTGGGCGTTGGCCGGCAACTGATCGAACTGGTCAACGCCAGTGCCAAAGCGGCCGGCTGTTGCAAGGTGCACTGGCTGACACATGAAACCAACGCTACCGCCATCGGCTTGTACGAGCAGGTCGCCGAGCGACCCGGCTTCATCCAATTTCGCCAAACGCTGTGAGACGGGAGCAACGCATGAGTCAACCCAATAACTGGCAACCTGCAGCCCTGCCCCAGGCCGAGCCCCTTGAAGGGCGTTTCATCCGCCTGGAGAAGCTCGATCCGGCGGGTCATGCGGACGATCTCTGGGAGGTGCTGCAAGGTCCGCACTGCGACCCAGCACTGTGGGACTACCTCCCCTATGGCCCGTTTGCCGAGCGCGGTCCGTTCGATCAATGGCTTGCAGACAATGCCGCCAGCCGCGATCCGCTGTTTTACAGCGTCATCGACCGCAGCAGCGGCCAGGTACAAGGCATTCTGAGCCTGATGTCGATGGTGCCTGCCCACGGTCGCATCGAGATCGGCCATATTGCCTTCGGCGCAGCCATGCAACGCACCCCCAAGGGCACCGAAGCGGTATACCTGCTGGGCAAGCTCGGTTTTGAACTGGGTAATCGCCGACTGGAATGGAAGTGCAACAACGCCAATGCCCGCTCCAAGCGCGCAGCGGAGCGCTTTGGCTTCATCTACGAGGGTGTGTTCCGCAATCACATGGTGATCAAGGGCCAGAACCGCGACACGGCCTGGTACTCGATTACCGATCACGAGTGGCCTGCAGTGGCGGCCGCTTTCGAGCGCTGGCTGAGTGCCGACAACCAGCGCCACGAGGGTCAGTCGAAAACGCTGGAAGCCTGCCGGGAGCAGGGCTGAGGCTCAGTTCAGGTTACGCTTGAGCTCAGCGATGTGCTCTGGCCCGATGCCACAGCATCCGCCGAGCAAGCTGGCGCCGCGCTGGCGCCAATCCTGGGCCCAGCTCAGGTAACCCGGCGGGTCGAGGTCTTCGCGCAGCTCATCCAGGCCATCGTTAGCGGTGGCGTCCTTGGGTTGCGGCGGGAAGGCGTTAGCGTAGGCTCCGATGGCGATATCCACACCCAGGCGCTCAAACACTTCGCGCGCAGCGTCGATGGCAGCACCGATCACTTCCGGCTGGCTGCAGTTGAACAGCATGGCTTTGACGCCCAGCGTTGCTACTGCTTCGGCAGCTGCGGTCACACTTTCACCAGAACGCAGCTGCGGTACGTCGCCGACCTCTTCATCCTGCAAGGTGAACGATACCCACAACGGCTTGCCATCTGCTGGCAACTGGCCGGCAATTGCCTGCACTTCTGCGATCGCACTCTGGGTTTCGGCCAGCCACAGATCGACATACGGTGCCAGCCCCACCACCAGTGGGAGCAATACCTCGGACACGCGCTGTGGCTCGAACAGGTCAGGGCGGTAGGAGCCGAACAGCGGAGGCAATGAGCCAGCGACTCGCACTGGCCGTGGGCTGGCATCCGCCGCAGTACGTGCCAGCTGACCAGCGGTGGCGGCCAAGGCGAAGCCTTCATCAGCGAAGCGGTCTTCACCAATATGGAACGGCACCACTGCATAACTGTTGCTGGTGATCACCCCAGCACCGGCTTCGATATAGGCCGCATGCACCGCCACTACGGCTTCCGGCGCTTCGCTCAGTGCAAGTGCCGACCACTCCGGCTGGCGGAACGGCGCGCCTCGGCGCTGCAGCTCCCGACCCATACCGCCATCAAGAATTTCCAACGTCCGATCGCCCATATAACTTCCGCTTATATTGATATGAATAATATTCACTGGTGGCTTTAAACTTATAACTATTAAATATCGAAATCTGATTTTTTAACAACTTTTTCCAGGTGTCTTCATGCGTTTGCCTTCCTTGATTTGCGCAGGCCTTCTGGCCCTGAGCGCCACCTCTGCAGCCTTTGCCGGTGCCACACTGGACCGCGTCGAGTCGCGCAAGGAAGTCGTCAACGTACTGATGGAGAGCTACCCGCCGTTCTCCTTCCTCAATGAACAGAACCAGCTCGATGGTTTTGACGTCGATGTGGCCAAGGCGGTCGCGGCCAAGCTCGGCGTAAAGCTGCGACTGGAAACACCCTCCTGGGATGTCATTGCTGCGGGCCGCTGGAGTGGTCGCTACGACCTGTGCATCTGTTCGATGACGCCAAGCAAGGCCCGCGCCGAGGTGTTCGACTTCCCGGTGGAGTACTACGCCTCGCCTGCGGTGATCGTGGTCAACGCCAAGGATGAGCGGATTCACACGGCCAAGGACCTCGACGGCCTCAAGGTCGGCCTGACCAGCGCCTCCAGCTATGAGAGCTACCTGAACAAGAACCTGGTTATCGAAGGCGCGGAAGACAAGAAGATCGAGTACCCCTTCGACTTCGTCCAGATTGCCCCCTATGACACCGACAACGTCGCCTTCCAGGACCTCGGCCTGGGTGCAGGCGTGCGCCTGGATGCGATCCTGACCAACTTGGTGACCGCGCAGCCACGCCTGGCCCAGGACAAGCGCTTCAAACTGGCAGGCGCGCCGCTTTACGAAGAGCCCAACTCAGTCGCCATCGAGAAAGGCGATCCAGAGTGGGACGCCAAGCTGCGGCAAGTGTTCGCCGAGCTGAAGGCCGATGGCACGCTGGCCAAGCTGTCGCAGAAGTGGATCGGCGCCGACATCAGTAAATGAGCGCCCATCAACCTGCAGCCAAGCCCGTCGCCTCCGCGACGGGTTCACGCCTGTTCGGCTTTCGCACCCGTCTGTACCTGACGTGGCTGGTACTGCTGTTGCTGTTCGTGGGCTTCTTTCTCAGCTTTGATCTGAAATTCTCGATCATCGTCGAGAAGTTCCCCAACCTGGCAGGCTTCAAGCTGGGCCCCAATGGCTTCCTGCAGGGCGCTGCGCTGACCCTGTTCCTGTGCTTGTGCTCTATGGTGGTGTCGGTGCTGTTGGGCTTTGCCGCCGCCCTGGCACGGTTGTCGAAGAGTGCCCTGCTATTCGGCGTGGCCAGCTTCTACACCTCGTTCTTCCGCGGCACGCCGCTGCTGATCCAGATCCTGTTGATCTACCTCGGCTTGCCCCAAGTAGGCCTGGTGCCAGGTGCAATCGCAGCGGGCATCATCGCCCTGTCGCTAAACTATGGCGCTTACCTGAGCGAAATCTTCCGAGCCGGCATCATTGGCGTTGCCTTGGGCCAGCGCCAGGCAGCGCTCGCCCTGGGCATGCGCCCGGTGGCGATCTTCTGGCACATCACCCTGCCCCAGGCAATGCGCACCATCATCCCGCCGAGCGCCAACCAGTTCATCTCGATGCTCAAGGACTCGTCGCTGATTTCGGTGATGGGTGTCTGGGAAGTGATGTTCCTGGCCCAGTCGTATGGGCGCTCAAGCTATCGCTACCTGGAGATGCTGACGACAGCTGCAGTGATCTACTGGGTGCTGTCGATCCTGCTCGAACTGGCCCAGGCCAGGCTGGAGCGGCATTTTGGCAAGGGCTATCAGCGCTAGGTCCAGCGCAACCGAGGGGTATTTGAGCTAGCGCCGCCCGCATCGCAAGGGGCCTGACAACCACCCAAAAAAAGGGGAGCATCCGCTCCCCAGAGGTTAACCGCTTGTAGATGAGGGCTTATGTCAGCCCTCGATCTCGATCAGGATCTCACCCGGCGTCACGCGATCGCCCTTGGCCACGTGGATGGCAACGACCTTGCCGGCGATGGCCGCCTGCACTTCGGTTTCCATCTTCATCGCTTCGGTGATCAGCACTGCCTGGCCGGCCTTGACTGTGTCGCCTTCCTTGACCAGCACATCGACGATGTTGCCCGGCATGGTAGTGCTGACGTGGCCTGGCGCACTGGCCTGCTTGCGCTTGCTGCTGCCGCCGCCGACAAACTCGTTGAGGGGCTCGAACACCACTTCTTCCGGCATGCCGTCGATCGACAGGTAGAAGTGGCGCTTGCCTTCGGCCTTGACGCCCACGCCGGTGATGTCGACGCGGTAGGTTTCACCGTGCACGTCGATGACGAACTCGGTCGGCACACCTTCACCCCCCGGGGCGGCGACCGCACCGGCTTCCGGGATCGGCAGCAGCGCTTCAGGGGTCAGGGTGCCGGCTTCACGCTCTTCGAGGAACTTACGGCCAATGTCCGGGAACATGGCGAAGGTAAGCACATCTTCCTCGCTGTGCGCCAAGGCGCCGATGTCGGCACGCAGTTTGGCCATTTCCGGCTTGAGAAGATCGGCCGGGCGCACATCGATCACGTCTTCGCTGCCGATCGCCTGGCGGCGCAGTTGCTCGTTGACCACGCCAGGCGCCTTGCCGTAACCGCCTTGCAGGTACAGCTTCACTTCGTTGGTGATGGTCTTGTAGCGTTCGCCGGCCAGTACGTTGAAGAACGCCTGGGTACCGACGATCTGCGAGGTCGGGGTCACCAGAGGTGGGAAGCCAAGGTCTTCTCGCACCCGCGGGATCTCGGCCAGCACTTCGTTCATGCGGTTGAGCGCGCCCTGCTCCTTGAGCTGGTTGGCAAGGTTGGAAATCATCCCGCCTGGCACCTGGTTGACCTGCACGCGGGTGTCCACCGCAGTGAACTCGCTTTCGAACTGGTGGTACTTCTTGCGCACGGCATAGAAGTACAGGCCGATTTCCTGCAGCAGTTCCAGGTCCAGACCGGTGTCGAACTCGCTGCCCTTGAGCGCGGCGACCATCGATTCGGTACCCGGGTGGCTGGTCCCCCAGGCAAAGCTGGAGATGGCGGTGTCGATATGGTCAGCACCGTTTTCCACAGCCTTGAGCTGGCACATGGCGGCCAGGCCGGCAGTATCGTGGGAATGAATGAACACCGGCAGCGACTGCTCGGCCTTCAGCGCCTTGACCAGCTCGCCGGTGGCATACGGGGTCAAAAGGCCAGCCATGTCCTTGATCGCTACCGAGTCGCAACCCATGGCTTCCATCTGCTTGGCCTGGTTCACGAAGGCTTCGATGGTGTGCACCGGGCTGGTGGTGTAAGCGATGGTGCCTTGGGCGTGCTTACCGGCAGCCTTCACCGCCTCGATGGCCACGCGCAGGTTACGCACGTCGTTCATTGCGTCGAAGATGCGGAACACGTCGATACCGTTGACCGCCGCCTTGGCGACGAACGCCTTGACCACATCATCGCTGTAGTGGCGGTAGCCCAGCAGGTTCTGCCCGCGCAGAAGCATCTGCAGGCGGGTATTGGGCAGCGCATTGCGCAGTTTGCGCAGGCGCTCCCACGGGTCTTCCTTGAGGAAGCGCACGCAGGCATCGAAAGTGGCGCCGCCCCACACTTCCAGCGACCAGTAGCCGACCTTGTCGAGCTTATCGCAGATCGGCAGCATGTCTTCGGTCCGCATGCGGGTAGCCAGCAGGGACTGGTGGGCGTCACGCAGGATTGTGTCGGTAACAAAGATCTTCTTGGACATTCTTATCTCCTCATGGCGACAAGCTTGAAGCTACGAGCCGCAAGAAAAAGCCGATTCGCTTCAACTTGCAGCGGGTCGCTCACAGCTTGCAGCTGCATTCATAGGCCTGCGTGGGCGGCGATGGCGGCGGCGATGGCCAGGGCCAGCTCTTCGGGTTTGCGCTTGATCGAGTAGTTGGTCAGTTCAGGGTGGCTTTCGACGAAGCTGGTGTTGAACTGGCCGCTACGGAATTCCGGATTGCGCAGGATTTCCTGGTAGTACGCGGCGGTGGTCTTCACCCCTTGCACGCGCATGTCGTCCAGGGCCCGCAGGCCACGGTCCATGGCTTCTTCCCAGGTCAACGCCCACACCACCAGTTTCAGGCACATGGAGTCATAGAACGGTGGGATGGTGTAACCGGTGTAGATCGCTGTATCGGTGCGCACACCCGGGCCGCCAGGGGCGTAGTAACGGGTGATCTTGCCGAAACTGGGCAGGAAGTTGTTCTTCGGGTCTTCAGCGTTGATGCGGAACTGCAACGCGTAGCCGCGGTGCTGAATATCTTCCTGCTTGACCGACAGCGGCAGGCCCGAGGCGATGCGGATCTGCTCGCGGACCACGTCGATACCGGTGATTTCTTCGGTGATGGTGTGCTCGACCTGCACGCGGGTGTTCATTTCCATGAAGTACACCTCGCCATCGGCGAGCAGGAACTCCACAGTACCGGCGTTCTCGTAGTTCACAGCCTTGGCTGCCCGGACCGCCAGGTCACCGATGTAGGCACGCTGTTCGGGGGTGAGCTGGGGGCTTGGGGCAATTTCGATGAGCTTCTGGTTGCGGCGCTGGATCGAGCAGTCACGCTCGAACAGGTGCACCACATTGCCGAAGCTGTCGCCCAGGATCTGTGCCTCGATATGCTTGGGGTTGACGATGCACTTTTCCAGGAACACTTCCGCTGAACCGAAGGCCTTGGTAGCTTCGGAGATGACGCGGGGGAAGTTCTGCTCCAGCTCTTCACGGCTGTTGCACCGGCGAATGCCCCGGCCGCCACCGCCGGAGGTGGCCTTGAGCATCACTGGGTAACCGATACGCTCGCCTTCGCTCAGGGCTTCGTGGATGTCGGCAACGTTGCCTTCGGTGCCTGGGGTAACGGGCACGCCGGCCTGAATCATGGTGCGGCGCGCTTCGGTCTTGTCGCCCATGCGGCGAATGACGTCGGCGGCCGGGCCGATGAACTTGATACCGCGCTCGGCGCAGATCTCTGCCAGCTCCGCGTTTTCCGACAGGAAACCGTAGCCCGGGTGCAGGGCATCACAGCCGGTTTCCACAGCAAGATTCACCAGCTTGCGCGGGTTCAGGTAACCAGCCAGCGGCTCGGCACCAATGCTGTAGGCCTCGTCAGCGCGCTTGACGTGCAAGGCGTGACGGTCGGCGTCGGAATAGATCGCGACAGAGCGAATGCCCATCTCGGCGCAGGCACGCACGATGCGGACTGCGATTTCACCCCGGTTGGCGATCAGGATTTTTTTTATCACTGGAGTCTTCCCAAAGCCGTAGGAACAGTCGAGCCGGTTCTACCGGTCGGCGCGTGACCAAGCGTCGCTGGCCAGTCGCACATTCACCCTAGCGCTGTAGGTCGATAAACAAAAATCAATATTTGTTAGAGGCTGTATTAGCAAAAGCTTATAGTTAGGTAACAAGGTTTTACCGGAGCCTAGAATAAAAATGCGTAAGTCCTTGATGCGTATGACTTTGCGTCAGTTGCAGGTCTTCAATGAGGTGTGCGATTTGCGCTCATACAGCCGCGCCGCCGAGGAGATGGCGCTGACGCAACCCGCCGTTAGTCTACAAATTCGTCAGCTGGAAGAGCTGGTAGGGCAGCCGCTGTTCGAATACGTCGGCAAGAAACTTTACCTGACCGAAGCCGCCGAGGCGCTGCAGCGCGCCAGCCGGGACATCTTCGGGCGCCTGGAAAGCCTCGACATGCAGCTTTCCGACATGCAGGGCTCACTGCAAGGGCAACTGAAACTGGCGATCGAATCCAGCGCCAAATACTTCGTCCCACACCTGTTCGCCGCCTTCAAGCAACGTCACCCGGAGGTCAACCTGACCCTTACCGTGGTCAACCGCGCCCAGGCGATTCGGCGCCTTTCCGACAACCGCGACGACCTGATCATCATGTCCATGGTGCCGCAGGACATGGGCCTGGAGTTCCTGCCGTTTCTCAACAACCCGATCATCGCCGTGGCGCCGCCGGACCATGCGTTGTGCAAACTGGAGCAGTTGCGCCTGCAGGACCTGGAGCCTCATACACTGCTGGTCCGTGAACAGGGCTCAGGGACGCGCAAAGCCTGCGAGGAGTACTTCAAGGACAAGCGTGTGCACTTCACCCAGACGCTGGAGGTAGCGTCGGCCGATGCCCAGCGCGAATGCGTCATCGCCGGCCTTGGTATCGCCCTGCTGACCCGCCATGCAGTGAACATGGAGCTGGCCATGGGCGTGCTCAAGGAATTGCCAGTGGAGGAACTGCCGCTGTACCGCAGCTGGTGTGTGGTGCAGGCCAAGGCCAAGCGGCAGTCACCGGTAGCCTTGGCCTTTCTGGCTTTCATTCGCAGCGAACGTGCGCTGATCAGCGCGCTTGTTGAGCGCTTTTCGGGGAAGCTGGCGCTGAAGTCTGCCACACCGTGAGGGCTTGCAGCTCCGGATAGTCTGCAAGGTCGCGCAGCAGTTGACGTTGGTCGCAGTAGCTTTCGATCGCACGGCGGTACTCCATGCGGCGCTGATCTTTTTCCTGCTGTTTGCGAGCCTTGGCGCTAGGTAGGTAAGAGCCATCGAAATCACGAGCCATGCCTGTCTCCCTGATCGAGTGCGGGGAGTTTCAGACTGGCTCGAGCGCTTTACCGTTTTGCTGAGGATTGGTGACAAATCGATGAAATTTGCAGATTCTTCCGCAATTGCCGATCAGTCATCCATCGCCTTGATCGACTTGGGCGACAACCGCAGGCTGCGCAAGCTGCGCTTCACACTCTTGAGGTGATTGACCAGGCTCGGCCCGCGGGCCATGGCCACGCCCATGGCCAGCACATCGATCACTACCAGGTGGGCGATACGCGAGGTCAGCGGGGTGTAGATTTCAGTGTCTTCGTGCACATCGATCGCCAGGTTGACGGTCGAAAGCTCGGCCAGTGGGGTCTGGCTGGGGCACAGGGTGATCAGGTTGGCGCCGCTCTCACGCACCAGGTTGGCGGTGATCAAAAGGTCCTTGGAGCGCCCGGACTGGGAAATGCATACCGCCACGTCGCCTGGCTTGAGGGTGACCGCCGACATGGCCTGCATGTGCGGGTCGGAGTACGCGGCGGCACTGAGCAACAAGCGGAAAAACTTGTGCTGCGCGTCTGCAGCAACCGCGCCGGATGCACCAAAGCCATAGAACTCCACACGTTGCGCCTGCGCCATGGCACTCACCGCCTGTTGCAACGCGTGCGGGTCAAGGTGCTCGCGCACTTCCATCAGGGTGTGCAAGGTAGTGTCGAAAATCTTCAGGCTGTAATCGGCAACCGAGTCGTCCTCATGGATGGCGAACTGCCCGAAGCTGGCGCCGGCAGCCAGGCTCTGCGCCAGCTTGAGCTTGAGGTCCTGAAAACCTGAACAGCCGATCGCCCGGCAGAACCGCACGATGGTCGGCTCGCTGATACCCACGCTGTGTGCAAGGTCCGCCATCGAGCTGTGCATGACGGCAGCCGGGTCCAGCAGCACGTGGTCGGCCACTTTCAGTTCCGATTTGCGCAGCAGGTGGCGCGATTGGGCGATATGTTGCAACAGATTCACGGGCTGGACTCGGTTATGATCGGCTGGCCGGGATGTAGCTTTCTTGTAGTTATACTACATGGACGCCAACCCGCCCAGTTAAACGAACGTGGAGAGTGGTGGTTTGACTATTCCTTGCGACATTCTGGTGTTCGGCGGCACTGGCGATCTGGCCCTGCACAAACTGCTGCCGGCGCTCTATCACCTGTATCGCGAGGCACGCCTGAACATTGCCGTGCGCATCATTGCCCTGGCCCGGCGCAACCTGTCGCGCAACGAGTACCTGAAGCTCGCCGAACGCCATTGCCGAGTGCAGATCGCCCGGAGTGATTTCGACGAAGAAGTGTGGCAACGCTTTTGCGCACGCCTGGACTACTTTCCCATGGACGCCGCGCAAAGTGCCGACTTCGGGCGCCTGGCGCGCTACCTCGGCGAGCCTGGCGGGCTGACCCGCATCTATTACCTGGCCACCGCGCCCAATCTGTTCGTGCCGATTGCCAACCACCTACGGGTGGCGGGCCTGGCCGACCATGAGGCGCGCATCGTGCTGGAAAAGCCGATTGGCCATTCGCTGGAGTCGGCCACCGCCATCAACGAAGCGATCGGCGCGGTGTTCGAGGAATCTCAGGTGTTTCGCATCGACCACTACCTGGGCAAGGAGACCGTGCAGAACCTCATGGCTCTGCGTTTCGCCAATGCGCTGCTTGAACCGGTGTGGCGCAACGGGCAGGTCGATCATGTGCAGATCAGCGTCTGTGAAACCCTCGGTGTAGAAAACCGAGGCGGCTACTACGATCGGTCCGGGGCCACCCGCGACATGCTGCAGAACCACCTGCTGCAGCTGCTGTGCCTGGTAGCCATGGAGCCGCCTGCGCAGTTCGAGGCCGAGGCGGTACGCGACGAGAAGGTCAAGATTCTGCGCGCCCTCAAGCCAATCACCGGCCAGGACGTTCAGGACAAGACCGTGCGCGGTCAGTACGGTGCCGGGCACATCGGCGGCCAGGAAGTGCCCGCCTACTACTTCGAGAAGGACGTGGACAATGACAGCGACACCGAAACCTTCGTCGCCGTCCACGCCCACATCGACAATTGGCGCTGGGCTGGCGTGCCTTTCTATCTGCGCACCGGCAAACGCATGGCACGACGCTCGTCGCAGATCGTCATCCAGTTCAAGCCCGTCCCCCACGAGCTGTTCAACGGTGGCCAGGTCAACCAGCTGTTGATCCGGCTACAGCCCGACGAGCGCATCAGCTTGCGCATGATGACCAAAAGCCCCGGCAAAGGCATGCGCCTGGAGCCGGTGGACCTTGACCTCAACCTGGCGCAGGTGTTCGGCCAGACGCGTCGCTGGGAAGCCTATGAACGCCTGCTGCTGGACGTGCTGGAAGGTGATTCGACGCTGTTCATGCGGCGTGACGAGGTGGAAGCCGCCTGGGCTTGGGTCGACCCGATCATCAAGGGTTGGGAGGAGCATTTTCAGGCCCCCCGCCATTATGCGGCCGGCAGCAATGGCCCCGACCAGGCCAACAGCCTGTTGGCCAGGCACGGCAGGCACTGGCATGGCTGAAGAGGTACGCCACGCAACGATGGGCGGCGGCGCGGCAGGGTGAATATTTATACAGTAGGCGTTTGCCCCGTAACCGGCCTGCCCCTAGAATGGGCGGATGCACACAGATGACCTCTCCCTCCTGCTGAACTCCCTCAACGATGCCCAACGCCAGGCCGTCGCGGCCACGCTCGGGCGTCAGCTGGTGCTTGCTGGCGCCGGTTCCGGTAAAACCCGCGTGCTGGTGCACCGCATCGCCTGGCTGATCCAGGTCGAACAGGCCTCGCCGCACTCGATCCTGTCGGTGACCTTCACCAACAAGGCCGCCGCCGAGATGCGCCAGCGCATCGAGCAATTGCTGGGCATCAACCCGGCCGGCATGTGGGTGGGCACCTTCCACGGCCTGGCGCATCGGTTGTTGCGCGCTCACTGGCAGGAAGCCCGTCTGGTGCAGAACTTCCAGATCCTCGACAGTGATGATCAGCAGCGCCTGGTCAAGCGGGTGATCCGTGAGCTTGGCCTCGATGAGCAGCGCTGGCCAGCGCGCCAGGCCCAGTGGTTCATCAATGGGCAGAAGGACGAAGGCCTGCGCCCACAGCATATCCAGCCCGGTGGCGACCTGTTCCTGGGGACCATGCGCAGCATCTACGTGGCCTACGAGCAGGCCTGCGAACGCGCCGGGGTGATCGACTTCTCCGAGCTCCTGCTGCGGGCCCTGGACCTGTGGCGCGACCACCCGGGCCTGCTCGAACACTACCAGCGGCGCTTCCGTCACCTGCTGGTGGACGAGTTCCAGGACACCAACGCCGTGCAGTACGCCTGGCTGCGCCTGCTGGCTGGCAAGGGCGGCGGCAGCCTGATGGCCGTGGGCGACGACGACCAATCGATTTACGGCTGGCGCGGCGCCAAGATTGAAAACATTCACCAGTACACGGCTGACTTCCCTGATGCCGAGATGATCCGCCTGGAGCAGAACTACCGCTCCACCGGCGGCATCCTCAAAGCCGCCAACGCGCTGATCGCAAACAACAGCGGGCGCCTGGGCAAAGAGCTGTGGACCGACCTGGGCGAAGGCGAGCCTCTGACCCTTTATGCGGCTTACAACGAGCATGACGAAGCGCGCTACGTGGTCGAGACCATCGAGAGCCTGATCAAGCAAGGCAATTCGCGCAGCGACATCGCCATTCTTTATCGCTCCAACGCCCAGTCGCGCGTGCTGGAAGAAGCGCTGCTGCGCGAGCGCATCCCCTACCGCATCTATGGTGGGCAGCGCTTCTTCGAGCGCGCCGAGATCAAGAACGCCATGGCTTACCTGCGCTTGATGGAAGGCCGTGGCAACGACGCCGCGCTCGAACGGGTAATCAATGTGCCGCCGCGTGGCATCGGTGAAAAAACCGTCGAGGCCATCCGCGAACATGCGCGCCACGGTCAGTTGTCGATGTGGGGCGCCATGTGCCAGTTGCTGGCAGCCAAGGCACTCAAAGGCCGGGCCGCTAGTGCATTGGGCGCTTTCATCGAGCTGATCGAGAGCCTGGCTGGCAAAGTCGCGGACATGCCCCTGCATACCATGACGCAGACGGTCATCGAGCAGTCCGGCCTGATCATCTATCACCAGGAAGAAAAGGGTGAAAAGGGCCAGGCACGGGTAGAAAACCTTGAGGAACTGGTCAGCGCCGCTCGCAACTTCGAAACCACTGACGATGACGCCGACCTTTCGCCGCTGTCGGCCTTCCTCGGCCATGCTTCGCTTGAAGCCGGAGAGGCCCAGGCTGACGAGCACGAAGACAGCATTCAGCTGATGACGTTGCACAGCGCCAAGGGCCTGGAATTCCCCTACGTCTTCTTGGTGGGCATGGAAGAAGGCCTGTTCCCGCACAAGATGAGCCTGGAAGAGCCAGGCCGCCTGGAAGAAGAGCGCCGCCTGGCGTACGTGGGCATTACCCGCGCCATGCGCCAGCTATTTATGACCTATGCCGAAACGCGTCGCCTGTATGGCAGTGAGACCTACAACAAGGTGTCACGATTCGTACGTGAAATTCCGCCTGGCCTGGTTCAGGAAGTGCGTCTTTCGAACAGCGTCAGCCGCCCGTTCGGCGGCGCCAAGAGCACCAGCGCGAGCAGCCTGTTCGCCAATGCCAACATTCCGCAGACCGCTTTCAATCTGGGCCAGCGGGTACAACATTCGGTATTCGGTGAAGGCGTGATCCTCAACTTCGAGGGTTCCGGCGCACAGGCGCGTGTGCAGGTGAACTTTGCCGAAGGCAGCAAGTGGCTGATGCTTGGCTATGCCAAGCTCGAAGCTATCTGAAGCCTGTGGGGCGCGCTGAAATATTTAGGCAAAAGCTGGAAACATTATGTCGCTGGTCATGTGCACAGGAACCTGTGCAACATGACGCGCGTGCAATCCACAACAGGGGAAATCCCATTTATGCAACGTTTTCTTAGCATCGCACTGGCGCTTTGCGTCGGCCTGACGCTGAGCCTGGACGCCAACGCCAAGCGCTTCGGCGGCGGCAAGAGCTCGGGCTCCGCGCCTATCCACCAGACCCGCCAGGCTACGCCAACCACGCCCGCCGCTGCACCGACCGCTCCTGGCCGTGCACCGGCCGCCGCCAGCGGTGCTTCGCGCTGGCTGGGCCCACTGGCCGGCCTCGCCGCCGGTGGCCTGCTGGCGTCCATGTTCATGGGTGACGGCTTCGAGGGCCTACAGATCATGGACTTCCTGATCGTCGCCCTGATCGCGTTCCTGGTGTTCCGCTTCATCGCCGCACGGCGCCGCCAGCAGCAGCCGCAGATGGCCGCTCCGGGCCACGCACCGTTCCAGCGTGAAGCCCACGGCCAGCCTGCCCAGCCGTCGATCTTCGGTGGTTCGGCTGCACCTGCAGCGCCAGCCGCGCCGGTCATCAACGCCCCGGCCTGGTTCAACGAGCAGAGCTTCCTGGCCGCAGCCCGTAGCCACTTCCAGTCGCTGCAGCAGCACTGGGATGCCAACGAGATGGACAAGATCGCCGAGTTCGTCACCCCGCAGATGCTCGAGTTCCTCAAGCGTGAGCGTGCTGATCTGGGTGATGGTTTCCAGGCTACCTACATCGATAACCTCGATGTGCAACTGGACGGTGTCGACGATCGTGCCGACCGCACCGACGCCACCCTGACCTTCCGTGGCGTGTCGAAGACCTCGCGCTTCGACCAGGGCGAACCTTTCAGCGAAAGCTGGCACATGGTTCGTGCCCCGGGCGAGAACCAGCCTTGGCTGGTCGCCGGTATCCGCCAAA
The DNA here is from genome assembly GCF_009933855.1 of Pseudomonas sp. SG-MS2. Taxonomy (NCBI): domain Bacteria; kingdom Pseudomonadati; phylum Pseudomonadota; class Gammaproteobacteria; order Pseudomonadales; family Pseudomonadaceae; genus Pseudomonas; species Pseudomonas sp. SG-MS2. The sequence continues at coordinate 15,698 of NZ_MOMO01000258.1, forward strand.
ACGGTTAACCGTCGCACGTTGCACAAAAAACCCCGGGCTAGCCCCGGGGTTTTTGCTTTTGCCAGACCGCCCTACTAGGGTATAACGCGCAGCGATGTCATCAAGGTTGGAGGAAATGAACCGTGGAAGAAGTGATCGAACAACTCCGTGAAGCCAATGAACCGGTACCGGTGCCCCTGGAGCTTCCCGACGAGGACCAACTGGTCGAGATCGAGGAACAACTGTTCATCAACATTCCGTTCGTATTCAAAGAATTCCTCTTGACCGTCAGCGACGTGGTGTACGGCTCCCTGGAACCGGTCACCGTCACCGATCCCCAGTCACATACCTACCTGCCCGACGTGGCCGCCAATGCCTGGGATGCTGGAGTACCGCGCGACCTGATCCCGCTGTGCCAGGACGGCGACAATTTCTACTGCGTCGAGGAAGACGGCACGGTGGTGTTGTGGGATGCCGACGAGGAAGGGGTTGGTGAAGACAGCTGGGAATCGGTCTGGCACTGGGCACGGGACGTCTGGCTGGAAAGCTGATGACTTGCACGGTCGCCAGGCTTTAAGCGCCTGGCGACATCGTTACCGCTCCGTCCACTCCGACAATGGTGGAATCCAGCGCAGAGACCCTCCCGCTCAGTGCGTGTTTTCCCGGCTGTTTTCCAGCGTCTCCAGCAGGGCGATCTGCATCCGCGAATGCACACGGATGAACCAGCGCCACAGCACCGCCACCACTATTGCGGCCACCACGGCAATGATCAGCAGCAATTCGTTGGTCGGCAGGATGCTTGCCGACAACGCCGACAGCAGCAGGAAGATGACCAGCAGTGACAGCAGCGGGATCACTTCGGCCACTACACGGCGAACGCGCTGGGTATGGCGCCCTGCCATTTCCGGTTTGACACCCATCTCCGCCAACAGCATCGACAACGCTTTGAGCTTGCGATAGGCAGCGATAAGGAAGGGCAGCGACAACAACAGCGCCGCGCCCCAGATTATCGCCTTTTGCTGGCTGACATCGCTCACCCATTCACTGAGCCAAGTACCGATACGTACAGCGAAATAGCCGCCGCTGAAGAAAATCGCGATCACCAGCGCCAGGTTGACACCCACCTGCAGCAGGATGCGCCGGATCATCGCGGCCAGCATCGCGCTTTCACCCTGCGGCTGGATACTGCGCAGCCATTCGCCATACAGCGACAGCACGCGCGACAGCCGGCTCGGCATCACCTTGCCCAGCTTCAGCGACAGCGGGTCCGCAGCGCGGATGAGATAGGGCGTGAGCAACGTGGTGATGGCCGAAACAGCCACCGCAACCGGGTAGAGGAAGTCACTGGTAACCTGCAGCGTCATGCCCAAGGCCGCAATGATGAAAGAGAACTCGCCGATCTGTGACAGCCCCATGCCCACGCGCAGCGAGGTACGGCCGTCGTTGCCGGCAATGAATGCACCCATGCCGCAGGACAGCATTTTGCCCAGCACCACGGCTACGGTGATCACCACAATCGGCCAGGCGTAGTCGAGCAGCACGTTCGGGTCGATCATCAAGCCAATGGCAACGAAGAATATGGCGCTGAACAAGTCACGTACCGGCTCGATCAGCCGTTCGATCTTCAGCAACTGGCGGGATTCGGCCATGATCGCACCGATCAGGAAAGCCCCCAGCACCATGCTGTACTCGAGTTTGACCACCAGCAGGCAGAAGCCGAAGCACAGGCCCAGGACGGTGATCAGCAGCATCTCGTTGCTTTCGAATTTCGCCACGTAGGCCAGCAGTCGCGGCACCAGCAAAATGCCGATGACCAGCGCCACGATCATGAACAATGACAGCTTGCCGACCGTGGAAAAGACCTCACCGGAACTGACCGTACCGCTGACCGCAATCCCCGACAGCAGCGCGATAATGCCGATGCCAAGAATATCCTCGACGATCAGCACGCCGAAGATCAGCTGCGCAAAACGCTCGTTTTTCATCTTCAGGTCGTTGAGTGCCTTGACGATGATGGTGGTCGAGGAAATCGCCAGGATCGCACCGAGGAACAGCGAGTCCATGGTGCTCCAGCCAAACCAGCGGCCGATCTCGAAACCGATCCAGATCATCAGGACGATTTCCAGAAACGCTGCAATGAACGCCGTGGCCCCCACCTTGAACAGCTTGCGCAGGCTGAATTCAAGCCCCAGGCAGAACATCAGGAAGATCACCCCCAGCTCGGCCAGGGTCTTGATGGTGTCTTCATCGTGAATCAGGCCGAACGGCGGGGTGTGCGGGCCGATGATGAAACCGGCAACGATGTAGCCCAGCACTACTGGCTGCTTGAAGCGATGAAAGAGGATGGTCACTACCCCGGCGACCAGCATGATCACTGCCAGATCCTGGATGAAGCTGATGGCATGCATGGCGCGATACTCCTTTTCGTTGCCCGGGCAAACCGCTCCTCTGCCAAGGCAAACCCGAGCGAGCAGCAAATACATACTGTATTGAGTGCAGGAAGGCCCATGTTGCATGGGCTTACTCAGGTTAACATCGCACCCAACCGCATAATGCCGATGCAATATGTGGAAACAGATCGGCCGTTCAACGGCCCCTGATGGCATGATCGGCGTGACGACGGCGCTTCTGTCGACGTCCCGTATCAGGAAGGCAACTTCAAGAGGGGAAACAGAAAGTGTCAGCAGATACCCGCCCCGATTCAGCGCAACCTCACCGTGAGCACACTATGGAACCTGGAAACGCCCAGCTGAGCATGACCGTCCTGATGACCCCGGACATGGCCAACTTTTCTGGCAACGTACATGGCGGCACCTTGCTCAAGTATCTCGATGAAGTGGCGTATGCCTGCGCTAGCCGCTATGCCGGCAGCTATGTGGTAACCCTGTCGGTCGATCAGGTGATTTTCCGCGAGCCGGTGCACGTGGGCGAACTGGTGACGTTCCTGGCCTCGGTCAACTACACCGGCAATACCTCCATGGAGGTGGGCATCAAGGTGGTGACCGAGAACATTCGCGAACGCTCGGTGCGGCATTCCAACAGCTGCTTTTTCACCATGGTGGCGGTCGACGACAACCGCCGCCCGGTCCCGGTCCCTGCGCGTCAGCCGCAGTCCAGTGAAGAAAAGCGCCGTTTCCTGCAGGGCCAGCAACGCCGGCAGATCCGTCAGGAGCTGGAAAAGCGTTACCAGGACCTGAAGACCGACGCCCTTTAAAACGCCAGGGGCTGCGCCTCGAAGCGTACACGCGGGTGAGCGATGCGGTCCTGAGCGCGCACCAACTGCAGTTCGTAGCTGGCGCAGGCCTGGGTTTCCAGCAGCACCTCATGCACAGCTGCCGCGGTGTATTCGAAGGCTTGCACCCAGCTGTCGCCCAACAGCACCCGGGCCAGGAACAGCCCTGAGGTCAAGTCCCCTACCCCGACCGGCTGGCGAGGGAATGCCAGCAGCGGGCGGCGCAAGTGCCAGCTGTGGTCATGGGTGACCAGCAACATTTCAAACATGTCTTCGCAACGCCCCGGGTAGGCCAGGTGCTTGACCAGCACAACCTGCGGGCCACGCTCGAGCAGGCCGCGAGCCATGTCCACGCAATCTTCCAGGCTTTGCGCGCGCCGGCCACAAAAACTGTCCAGCTCCAGCTGGTTGGGGCACAGGATGTCAGCCTGGGCAACCGCATCGTCCAGCAGGAACTCGCTCACCTCCTGGGGCACGATGCAGCCCTTCTCCGCATGCCCCATGACCGGGTCGCACAGGTACAGCGCCTTCGGGTTGACCGCCTTGATCCGCTCTACACCTGCCAATATCGCCCGCCCCTGTTCGGCGCTACCCAGATAGCCCGAGAGCACGGCATCGCAATGCCCCAGTTCGCCAATGTTGGAAATGCCTTCCACCAACGCAGGAATTTGCGCTGGAGCAAGCACTTCGCCCGCCCACTGGCCATACTGAGTGTGGTTGGAGAACTGCACGGTATTGAGCGGCCAGACATTGACCCCGATACGCTGCATGGGGAACACCGCGGCGCTGTTGCCGGCGTGGCCGAACACCACGTGGGACTGAATGGCGAGCAGGTGCGGAGTGCGTTTCATGCGGGCGTTTTCCAAAGCTGTTTCAAGGATTGTGCGTCGCGCAGTATGAACTCGATTGCCACCTGTACGACAGACCAGGGACGCAGTTAAGCTGGATCGACCTGTTTGGAGCATACGCAAATGTTGACCCTGGAGAATCTCTTCGTCCTGATGCTGATGGCCACGGCAGGCGCTTGGTTATGGCACAACCACGGGCTGCGCGAGAAAGCCTTGGAACGGGTCAAACAGCATTGTGCCAAGCTGGATCTGGAGCTGCTCGACGATGCCGTCGCGCTCAAGCGCATCGCATTCCTGCGCGATGCCAACGGCAGAAAGCGCCTGGCCCGCGTGTATGCCTTCGAGTTCACTGTCACCGGCGAACAACGCCACCCGGGCACGGTGACTCAGTTTGGCGCTCATAGCGTGCAGATCGAGCTGGCGCCCTACCCGTTCGAGATCAATACGCCGCCACGGGCCGACAACGTGATCGAGATGAAGCAATGGCGCCAGGAACACAATCGCTGGCACAACTGATCACCCCACCCGGCAAGCCTCCAGCGCAGCCTGCAGCGCTTGAAGGGGTTGGGGCTGGTCGAAAATAAGCTCAATGCGCGTGTCCTTGCGCCAGTCACTCGGCTGCCAAGCCGGCAAGTTGCCGGCAAGGCCGTTGAAAGACTGCCACCCCTGCGGGCTGTGGATAACACCTTTGGCCCGACGCCATGAGTGAGAGTCAAGCAAGCCACGCAGAGCCAGTGGATCGAATTGCTGGCTTGGGTGCCAGCGCCAGCCGACACTCCAGCCGCCCTCACCTTGCTGTGCATGACAGATTGGCTGACGTGGGTCTATCCACAGGGCGCCTGCGGCCGCTTGGTGATTGTCCACAACCCTTTTATCCACAGCAGCATCGCTCACGGCGGCTGTGGATGAACAAGGAAGCCTGGAAACTGCTAACAGCCCCTGCTCTGTCCAAACGCCCTGTTTCGCTGCAAATTCCTTATTTATCAACAACCTACTATTTTCATCAACAGCCTCGCTCTTATTGAAAACGACCAGCGCCGCGGCTGCCAGAGCCTGCTGTTGCGCATCAGGTAACGGCTCACCTCGCGCCAGCGCTTGAGCATCCACAACCATCACCATCGGCTGCAGCGTCAGCACTCCAACCCAGGGGGCCTGATTCAGTTGAGCCAGTAACTGCAAGGGGTGACCAAGACCCGAAGGTTCAATGAACAGCCGGTCGGGCCGCGCCTTGCGCAACAGGCGCCCCAGCCCGACCTGAAACGGAGTGCCATTGACGCAGCACAGGCATCCACCCGCCACTTCGGCAATGGCAACCCCATCTTCATCACGGCTGAGCAGGGCCGCATCCAGGCCGATCTGGCCAAACTCATTGACCAGTACGGCCCAACGCTCGCCGGCCGGGCGCTGAGCCATAAGCTGACGGATGAGGCTGGTCTTGCCTGCACCCAAGGGGCCAGCGATGACATGGGTAGGAATGTTCTGCAGCATGCGTTTACTTCAGGCCGGAATTCACTCCACTATGCCCCGTCACGCCAACCAGTCAAGGCTGAGCAACAGGCGAGGGTCATGGCCAGCCGGCGAGCGATGGATCAGGCCTGCCCCTTCGTTGCCTACCCATTTTTCGCCCTTCAGCAGCGCAACATCACCCGCTTGCAGTCGTTGGATGTTATCCACAGGTGCCGGTGCGAGCTGCAATCCGGCTCGTTCGATGGCGCCTTCGCACAGCCATTCGCTGCCGCAGCCCACATAAGTCGTGAGCAAGCGCACAGGCACGTTATCCACATGAAAGCGCGGGCACATGGCATTGTGCAGTACCCGCACGCGCAGACCGACCCGACGTGCACCCAACAGGCACGTATAGGCTGAAATCAGCCAGCGCACATCTGCGACGAAACTCTCATAGCCCTGCAGATCAGCCGCTTCCCCCAAAAAGCCCGGCAGTAACGGCGGCTCATGCTCATGCACCTCGAGCACCCGCTGGTCCGCCAACGGTTGGCCGAGGCTGACCACCAATCCCGCGAAGTCTTCAACCTGGGCAGGCAAGCGTCGCTGCCAGACTGCCAGGTTCACGCCCTCTTGAAATATGTCGGTGAGTACCCGAGGCGATTCGCCGTGTACTTGGCGGATATCCACAGGCTGAGCCGCTGGCGTCATGCTGCCTCCTCGGTGTGCCAGGGACCGAAGGGATCCGGCAGGCGCAGCCAGCCCGCATGACCTATTTCCATCTCGTCATCGGTCAACAAGCAGGCATCCAGGTCTGTGGATAACTGGGCGAAGTCGATGTTCTGCCCAATGAACACCAGCTCCTGACGGCAGTCACCACTCTCAGCCGCCCAGTGTTCAAGAATTTCTGCAGCGCTCTGTTCGTCCTGCGGCCAGTGTTCCTTTGGCACAAAACGCCACCAGCGGCCGGCCAGTCCATAGCGCATCATGCCGCCAGCCTGCGACCAGCTGCCAGCCTCCTGAAACTTGCTGGCCAGCCAAAAGAAGCCTTTGGAGCGCAGTAACCGGCCATTGCTCCATTGCTTGTGGATAAAATCAAAGAAGCGTTGTGGGTGCAGCGGCCTGCGAGCTTGCCAGGTAGTAGCGGCAATGCCGTATTCCTCGGTTTCCGGCACATGCTCACCGCGCAGTTCCTGAAGCCATCCAGGTGCCTGTGCAGCCTGCTCGAAATCGAAAAGGCCGGTATCCAGGATCTGTGCCAGCGGCACCTGGCCCATGACCATCGGCAAAATCTGCGCTCGGGCATTGAGGCTACGCAAAATGGCGATGAGCTCCTCGCGCTCATGCTGGCTGATCAGGTCGATCTTGCTCAGCAGCAGCACATCAGCAAACTCCACCTGTTCGATCAGCAGGTCGCTGATCGATCGCTCATCGTCGTCCCCCAAGGTTTCGCCACGGCTCGCCAGGCTGTCCGCCGCCTGATAATCGCGCAGGAAGTTCAGGCCATCGACCACCGTCACCATGGTGTCCAGCCGTGCCATGTCGCTCAAGCTACGGCCCTGCTCATCGCGGAAAGTGAACGTCTCAGCTACAGGCAGCGGCTCGGAGATGCCTGTGGACTCGATCAGCAGATAATCGAACCGGCCTTCATTCGCCAGCCGTGCGACTTCCTCCAGCAGGTCCTCGCGCAGGGTGCAGCAGATGCAGCCGTTGCTCATCTCAACCAGCTTTTCTTCAGCCCGATTCAGGCTGACATTACGCTGGACCTCACTGGCATCAATGTTGATTTCGCTCATGTCATTGACGATGACTGCGACACGCAGGTTGTCGCGATTACGCAGGACATGGTTGAGCAAGGTGCTTTTACCGGCACCCAGGAAGCCGGAAAGCACAGTAACGGGAAGACGATTGGGCATGGCGAAACCTCTACAGGCAGACGCATTCGAAACGATGCATTGCACAATGTTATAAAGTAACAATACAATTTCGCCAAGCCGTACTCGTCGGATGAGTACCCGGAGATGGAAATGAACCTGTCACCTGCCGCCCTGTTGCTGCTGCTCGCTGCGCCTACATCCTTGCTTGCGATGCCTCAGCAAAACACGCTGGCGGTATGTACACGCAGCGCGACGCTGTTAGCCTGCAAGGACGCCAATGGCAGTTACTACAGCGTGCGTACGGAGGGCAGCCACTTCTACCTGCGCGGTTTCGACAGTGCGACGCGCCGCTTATGGGCGCAAACCAACAGCCGCTATGGAGCGCTGACATTCTTCACCGGCCTGGCCAGCGATGGTGAAGCCTGGGTTGGCTACAGCCGCCGAGTTGGCTGGACCTCTCTTAACCGCGTTTCCAGCTCCAACGGCCAACGGTTCAATCTGCATTGCAGCCTGGTCGGTGGCTGCCGCTGACATTTCTTTTATCTGGTATTGCCAATGACTAGCCTGACGCTCCCCGATATCGCCGCACAGACACATCAGCATGCTACGCCACTGGCCTGGGTGGGCATGTGCGGGATCGCCCAGCCCGTGCACTTCGACGGGCGTAGCGTAGCGGCCATGGCCGATGCAGGTGTAAGCCTGGAGGATGGCGCCTCGCGCGGTATTCATATGTCCCGGCTGTACCTGTCACTGGAGCGTCTCGAACGTCAATCGCTGACTCCGTTGGCAATCCGCCAAATACTGGCAGATTTTCTGGCTAGTCATGAGGGCCTATCCCATGCCGCCTACCTGCGTTTGACCTTCGATCATTTGTTGAAAAGGCCGGCCCTTGTCAGCCCATTGGCAGGATGGAAAAGCTACTCGATCACCGTGAATGCCAAGGTTGAAAATGGAATGTTCCACGTGGAACTATCGGTTCGCGTGCCTTATTCGTCGACCTGCCCATGCTCTGCGGCACTTGCACGGCAATTGATTCAGCAACAATTCCAGGCAGACTTTTCCGGGCAGGCAATGAACCGAGAGGCGGTCGTGGAGTGGTTGGGCAGCAGCCAGGGCATCGTTGCTACCCCCCACAGCCAACGGAGCCTGGCTGAGGTTCACGTACGGTTGGGCGAAAGCCTGGAAGTACTACCGGTCACGGAGCTGATCGACCAGATTGAGGCAAGCTTGGGCACCGCCGTTCAAACAGCCGTGAAACGCGCAGACGAACAGGCGTTCGCCTTGGCCAACGGACAGAACCTGATGTTCTGCGAAGATGCCGCCCGCCGCCTGCATGAAGCGTTGCGACAGATGGAATGGACCACCGCCTTCAAGCTGCGTGTGGTACATGCAGAAAGCCTGCATGCCCACGACGCAGTAGCCGCCAGCCATTGGCAATGGTGAGCTCTTCAGGTACGCGGCTTTACTGTTCCACAGTCATTTCCCAGCCATACCGCACGGGTATTCATACTGCCCCGTTGTTGGACACCCGAAGCATTGAATGTCCCGTTGACCTGGGTAGTGAACTCCTTATCGCTGAGGAAAGTAGCCTGGCCGGTACCCTGAGCTTTTGGGCAACTGAACTGAAACTTCCAGACATTGCCGGTCCGGTCGGTAATCTTTTGCGTGCAGCCTGACTGAGGGTCCTGCAAGGGAATATCGTTTGTTTTCACCTGCTCCGGCGTCAGGCAGGAACGCACGCCATTACCTGCTACCGCGATGCCCTGCTTGGCCAGCGCCCCTTCCATCATAGCCCTCTGCTCGGGCGGCAGGTTCTTCAGTTGGCCAAGCATGAACTGCATGTCCGGCAACTGCTTACCGTCGACCTGCATGTTGCTGGTGGTGAGCTCCCACAGACCAGGCTGCAACATCTGCGCATGCACCAGTGGGCTGGCCAGGCCAAAAGCCAGGGCCAGCATTGGCAGACGAATCTTCATGGACGAACGCTCCTCAAAATAACCGGCTCATGGCCGGGCAAAGGCTTAGACGGCAAATCCGCTTTCAGGTTGCAAGGCGGCCCTGGAAGTGTTCTGTTATCTGCTGTGTATTTGCCAAGCAGGATGCGTATGGATTACCACAGCCCCTACTTCTTCGGCTATGTGCTCGGGCTCGTTCACTTGCTTGGCATCATCGCCGCGCTGCATGCGGTGTTTACCGTGCGTACTGCCCAAGGGGCCATCGCCTGGGCCATGTCGCTGTTCTTCATTCCCTACTTCACCCTCATCCCCTACCTGGTATTCGGTGCCCGCTCCTTCAATGCCTACATCAAGGCTCGGCGCCAGGCCAACCAGGAAATGCACGTGGCCATGGCCAACCTCAACTGGCGGCCATGGGTGGAGGAAGCCCTCACCGCTCGGGAGTCACAGAGCTACGCCGCCCTGCGTGCCATGCCGAAACTTGGGCGAATGCCATGCCTGGCCAATAACCAAGTGAAGCTGTTGATCGATGGCAAGGCCACCTTCGACGCCATCTTCGCGGCTATCGAACAAGCGCGAGAAGTGGTGCTGGTACAGTTCTTCATCATCCACAACGACACCCTCGGCAAAGCACTGCAGCAACTGTTACTGCGCAAAGCGGCCGATGGCGTGAAGGTGTTCGTGCTGTATGACAGGGTTGGCAGCCATGCCTTGCCCGCCAGCTACAGCCAGAGCCTCAGAGACGCAGGTGTACAGATCCATGCCTTCGCCACCCGCCGCGGCTGGTTCAATCGCTTCCAGGTGAACTTCCGTAACCACCGCAAGATTGTCGTGGTCGATGGGGTCACCGGTTTCATCGGCGGGCACAACGTCGGTGATGAATACCTTGGCGGCAACCCCCAGCTCTCGCCCTGGCGTGATACCCACGTGCAGATCGGCGGCCCGGTCCTGGCTTGCCTGCAGGAGTCTTTCGCCGAAGACTGGTACTGGGCAACGCGTCAGCTACCGCCACTGATCCTGCCGGACACCTATCCTGACAATGGTGTGCTGTGCCAGGCCCTGGCCAGCGGGCCGGCAGATTCCCAGGAAACCTGCTCACTGTTTTTCATCGAAGCCATCCACTCCGCGACTCGCCGCGTATGGATCACCAGCCCCTACTTCATTCCCGACGAGGCCGTGTTCGCCGCACTGCGCCTGGCCGTGCTGCGCGGTGTGGATGTGCGCATCCTGATTCCAGCGCGGCCTGACCATCGGATCGTTTACGCAGCCTCCAGCCTGTTCGCCTTCGAGGCCGTACGGGCGGGGGTACGCATGTTCCGCTATCAGCCAGGTTTCCTTCATCAGAAGGTGGTGTTGGTGGACGACGAGGTCAGTGCTATCGGTAGTGCCAACCTGGACAACCGCTCGTTCCGGCTCAACTTCGAAATTACCCTGCTGACCGTGGATCGGGATTTCGCGGATCAGGTCGAAACGATGTTGACCACTGATTTCGAGAAGGCCAGGGAAATTACGCCTGAGGACAGCAGTAAAACCCACCGCATTCAACAGCTAGGGATGCGTATTGCGCGGTTGATTTCGCCGATACTCTGATAGGTAACCGGGGCCGCTGAAGCGCCCCCGGGGAATCAGCGATACAGGTCTTCACGCGTCCAGGGCAGGTCATGATGCCCGTCGGCGTAGGGCTTGACGGCAAGGATCTGGTGCAGGTTGATCCAGCCCTTCTGGAATGCGTAGGCGCAGCCGGCCAGGTACAGACGCCAGATGCGCAGGGTCTTCTCCGGCACCAGCGCGGCAGCCTTGTGCAACTGGTTCTCCAGGTTTTCGCTCCAGTGGTGCAAGGTCTTGGCGTAATGCAGGCGCAGGCTCTCGACGTCGACGACCTCCAGCCCGGCCGCACAGATACTTGCACTGATCATCGACAAGTGCGGCAGCTCACCGTTGGGGAATACGTAACGGTCAATGAACTCACCCGCCCCTCGCCCCACCGGACGGCCATCGACATGCTTGGCGGTGATGCCATGGTTCATCACCAGGCCGCCCTCTCGCACAGCGCCAAACAACTTCTGGCTATACAGCGCCAGGTTGGCATGCCCGACATGCTCGAACATGCCAACGCTGACCACCTTGTCGAAGCGGCCATCCTGAGGAAGGTCGCGATAATCGAGGATCTGCAGGTCGACCCTGTCGGCCAGGCCTTCTGCCTTGACCCGTTGCCGCGCCAGCTTGAGCTGCTCTTTGCTCAAGGTAATGCCGAACACTTTCGCCCCGTACTCGCGTGCGGCAAAGCGTGACAGCCCCCCCCAACCGCAGCCGACGTCCAATAGGTAGTCATCGGTTTGCAGGCGCAGCTTGCGGCACAAGTGGTCAAACTTGTCCTGCTGTGCCTGATCAAGGGTGTTGTCCTGCTCACGGAAGTAGGCGCAGGAATACGCCATGTCCTGATCGAGCCAGAGTTGATAGAACGCGTTGGAGACGTCGTAGTGATAGGAGATGGACTTGGCGTCTGTGCGCTTGTCGTGAGCCACACGCTGTGGCGGTGCATCATCTTCCCCCGTCAGCAAGGCTTCGCTCAGCTCATCGCACACCCGAATGGCTTCACCGATATCGCCCTCCAGCTCCAGCTTGCCTTCCACGAACGCGGCGCCCAGCTGGTCCATGGTTGGATGGGTCAGCTGAGCGATCAGCTGAGGCTCCTTGACGAGGATGGTGACCTGCGGACTGGGCCCCAGATCGAACTGGTTACCGTCCCACAATTTCAGACGAAGTGGCAGATGCAGGCTCTGCAGCGCCGGCGGAAGTTGCGCAAGCATGAACGACCCTCCTTCTGGGCTCGATACATGAAATTTCGAACACCACCGAAACAGGGTAGTTCATTCGTGCGAAGTTTCCGCTGAACGATACCAAGGTCTAGAACCAACTGATCTTATGAATACCTCAGATTGTATACAATTTAGCGCTCTCAGCTTAACCTTGTGTCCATCTCGCGCTTCTTCATCTGGAGTAGAAAACCCATGAAATCCTATGACGTGGTGATCATCGGCGGTGGCCCCGGCGGCTACAACGCGGCGATTCGTGCCGGGCAACTGGGCCTGAGTGTCGCCTGTGTGGAAGGCCGCTCGACCCTTGGCGGTACCTGCCTGAATGTCGGCTGCATGCCGTCCAAGGCATTGCTGCATGCCTCGGAGTTGTATGAGGCTGCCAGCGGTGACGAGTTTGCCCACCTCGGCATCGAAGTGAAGCCAACCCTGAACCTCGCCCAGATGATGAAACAGAAGGACGAGAGCGTGACTGGCCTGACCAAGGGCATCGAGTACCTGTTTCGCAAGAACAAGGTCGACTGGATCAAAGGCTGGGGCCGCCTCGATGGCGTCGGCAAGGTCATTGTCAAAGCCGAGGACGGCAGCGAGACGCCGTTGCAAGCCAAGGACATCGTCATCGCTACCGGCTCCGAGCCCACTCCCCTGCCAGGCGTGACTATCGATAACCAGCGCATCATCGATTCCACGGGCGCCTTGGCCCTCCCCGAGGTGCCCAAGCACCTGATCGTGATCGGCGCTGGCGTCATTGGCCTGGAGCTGGGTTCGGTGTGGCGTCGCCTGGGCAGCCAGGTCACCGTCATTGAATACCTCGACCGCATCTGCCCCGGCACAGATGAGGAAACCGCAAAGACCCTGCAAAAGGCCCTGGCCAAGCAAGGCATGGCCTTCAAGCTCGGCAGCAAGGTGACCCAGGCGACGGCCTCGCCCGACGGGGTCAGCCTGACGCTGGAACCGGCCGCCGGCGGCGCTGCAGAAACACTGCAAGCCGACTACGTACTGGTTGCCATCGGCCGTCGTCCTTATACCCAAGGCCTGAACCTGGAAAGCGTCGGGCTGCAGACCGATAAACGCGGCATGCTCACCAACGAGCATCATCGCACCTCGGTGCCAGGTGTCTGGGTCATTGGCGACGTCACCTCCGGCCCGATGCTGGCGCACAAGGCCGAAGACGAAGCGGTCGCCTGCATCGAGCGCATCGCCGGCAAACCCCACGAGGTCAATTACAACCTGATCCCCGGCGTGATCTATACCCGCCCCGAGCTGGCCAGCGTCGGCAAGACCGAAGAGCAACTCAAGGCAGAGGGCCGCGCCTACAAAGTGGGCAAGTTCCCCTTCACCGCCAACAGTCGCGCGAAGATCAACCATGAGACCGAAGGCTTCGCCAAGGTCCTCGCCGATGCCAACACCGATGAGGTACTGGGCGTGCATCTGGTCGGCCCGAGCGTCAGCGAGATGATCGGCGAGTTCTGCGTGGCGATGGAGTTCTCGGCCTCGGCTGAAGACATCGCCCTCACCTGCCACCCGCACCCGACCCGCTCCGAGGCCTTGCGCCAGGCGGCGATGAATGTGGATGGGATGGCGATGCAGATCTGAGGTTCGAAACCCCGGAACGACGAACCTCCGATGGGGGTTTTTACAGTGAGTTCACATAACTGAAGCTGTTGCGGCAGGCCCCAAATCATGGGGCCTGTAGTCCGGTCCAGTCTTCAAAATATTTCTCCCGACTGCCCCCTGGAGACTGAACGGATCATTAATATAGAGCGGCTGATAATAATAATGAGTGGAACCCCAAGCCGTGAAAATCCAGCCTCTTCCGCCGCTCAACAGCCTGCATGCGTTTGAGTCTGCAGCCCGCCATTTGAGCTTTACCCTTGCTGCCAAAGAACTGAATGTCACCCAGGGTGCCATCAGCCGTCAGGTTCGCCTGTTGGAAGACTACCTGGGCAAGGCACTGTTCACCCGTACCACCCGCACCATGACCCTCACCCATACCGGCACGCAGTACTACGAAACGGTGCGCGAGTGCATGTTGCACCTGGCCCGTACCACGGGCGAGATTCGCCAGTGGCATGGCAACCAGCAAGTGACGGTGGCCACCAGTACCGCCATGGCCTCACTCTGGTTACTGCCCAAGGTGTCGGAGTTCCAGAGTGCCCATGAAGACATCGATCTGCGGATCATCGCCCACGATCATGTGAAGGATTACGCCAGGCTCGAGAGCGACCTCGCGCTGTACTACTGCAACCCCCCGCCCAAGGACATGACTGTCACGCCGCTGTTCTCGGAAAAGATCTTTCTGGTATGCAGCCCGGCCTATCTGGCCAGGCATCCGCAACTGAGCAGCATCGAAGGTTTGGCGACGTGCACCTGGCTGTGGCTTGAGGACTCCCAGCGCGACTGGGTAGGTTGGCCGGAGTGGTTCAAACGCCTGGGGTACCAGCCGATGACGCCCAAGCACCGCGTGAACATCAACAGCTACAGCATGTTGATCCAGTCGGCGATCAGTGGCCAGGGCGTGGCTCTGGCCTGGGGCAACCTGGTGGACGATGCGTTGAGCAGCGGCGCGCTGGTCATGCCCAACGATGTGGTGCTGCAGACCGATGCCAAGTTCTGCCTGCTGGAGTCGACCAACGAGCGGGGCCCCCGTGAAAGCGTGCGGCTGTTCCGGGACTGGTTGATGGCCCAGCCATCCGTGCAGAAATAGGCTGCCAGAAAAGCCCAAGACCGACAGCGGATGACTGCCAGTCTTGGGTATCCATACCGGGTTGGGCTCAGCTGGCTTTCTTCGCCGTCAGCCCCCCATCAAGGCCCCCGCCCGTCAGTGTGCCCGTCACCGGGGTGATGCCCTGAGGGATGATCTGCGGGATTGGCATGCGCCCGCCCGGCGGTGTATCGAGCACGCCATCAGCCATTTCCTGGCGCAAGCTGCGCATCAGGGTGTAACTGATAAGCAGGATGAACCCCGCAATGGGCAAGCCCGCTGCGATGCTTGCCATCTGGATCGCCTTGAGCCCTCCCGCCATCAGCAGGGCCGTAGCAATGGCACCCTCCAGAATGCACCAGAGCAGGCGGATACTCTGCGGCGGGTTGGCACTGCCCATGGAGTTCAACGTACACAGCACCTGGGTGCCGGAGTCAGCCGAAGTGATGAAGTACGTCGCAAGCAGGATACAGACCAGCACGCTCAGCACCTTGCCCAACGTACCTGCTTCGATCTTGTGCAGCAGGGTGAACATGGCGGCGGTGGTTTCCTGCTTGGTCGCCAGCAACACCGTGCCACCTTCGAACTTGGCCTTGTCGCCCTGCAGTTCGCCGCTGGCTACCTGCTGCTCGTGGTGCTGGCGGTCGACCTGTTCGGTCTTGAGGGCTGCACCCCCGAACACCGACATCCAGACAATGGTCACCAAGGTTGGCACCAACAGCGCGCCAGCAATCAGTTCACGAATGGTGCGGCCCTTGGAGATCCGGGCGATGAACAGACCTACAAACGGCCCCCAGGTCATCCACCACGGCCAGTAGAAGGCCGTCCACCAGTTCTGCCAGCCACTGTCCTTCTGGGCATCGCTCCAGAAGCTCAAGCCGACGATGTGCTGGGCATAGTCGCCGGTGCTTTCAAGCATCAGGTTGAGAATGTAGCGCGTCGGCCCAAGCAGCAGGATCAACACCACCAGTATCACCGACAGCAGCATGTTCCATTCCGACAGGCGCTTCATGCCACGCGAAACACCAGCCATCACCGATACGGTGGTCACCAGGGTAATGAGCACGATCAAGGTGACTTGCACCCCCAGGCTGATGGGCAGGTCGAACACCTGGCTCAAGCCGGTGTTCATCTGCACCACACCCAGCCCCAACGACTGGGAGACACCGAATGCAGTGATCACCACTGCAAGGATATCGACCACGTGACCGATAGGCCCATAGATGCGCTCACCGATCAGTGGGTAGAGGATCGAGCGCATGCTCAGCGGCAAGCCCTTACGATAGGCAAAGTACGCAAGACCAAGGCCCACGATGGTAAAGATTGCCCACGGATGCAGGCCCCAGTGGAACAAAGTGATGCGCATGGCGGTGGTCGCCGCTTCGTCGGTCAGGCCCGTGGCAAAGGGGTTGCCCGCGTAATGCCACATGGGCTCTGCAACCGACCAGAAGATCAGGCCGATGCCCATGCCACCACTGAACAACATGGCGATCCAGGAGCCGAAGCTGAACTCAGGCTTGTCGTCGTCACGCCCTAACTTGATGTGCCCGAACTGGCTGCACATGAGATAAAACAGTAACCCCAACACACCAGTGACCGAGATCAGGTAGAACCATTTGAAGTTCTGCAAGATAAAGTCGGAGGCACGTTGAAAGGCAGCAGCCGCGTGTTCTGCGAACAGGGCGCAAAACAGCACGAAAAGTACAACGGCCAGCAACGACCATATCGTCACGGTGGGATTGAGGCCTTTGAGCAGGCCAGATTCGGCACGCATGGGTTATCCCCTATTGTTTTTGTTCAAGGGTTTTATGTCACGGCTGGATAGCGCCGCTGCCACAGGCAGGTGCCAGATCCCTGGCGGCGGTCCTCCCGTAGGCCCAAGGCACGGCACGCTCCCTTGGGCCCTGACAAAATGGGAGAATCACCCACACTTCGACAAACTATTTCTTGTCATCAATTGATTACAAAAAATCATAAACGTGGGCAATCCAGAAGATGACCATTCATCAACTATTCCTTTGCGAAGACCCTAACCTGCGCGCAAATCATTAATGATTAAAACTGATAAATAACGCTGAAATAAATCGTTTGTCGAGCCCTCCTTCTCTTGCTGAAACTGGCGCCAGGCATCAAGGCACTGCCTGCCGTGCATCTGACAAGAGAAAACAAAAATGACCGTATCGACTGATTCCCGCCTTATTCCCGTCCACGCCCTGGAAACCGTTCTGGCACCGATCCATGAAGCCCATGGCCTGACCAATGAGTTCTACACCGACCAGCGCTATTTCGAGCTTGAGCGCGATGAAGTGTTGGGGCGCAACTGGGCCTGTATCGGTTTTGCCAGCGACCTGCCGACCACCAGCTACGTCAAGCCTGTGGACTTCATGGGCCTGCCGCTGTTGATGATGCGCAACCGCGAAGGCCTGGTGCAGGTGTTCCATAACGTCTGCAGCCACCGCGGCGTGAAACTGGTGCAGCAGGCGGGTGAAGTGCAGGGCGTGATCCGCTGCCCCTACCACTCCTGGACCTACGACCTCAATGGCGGCCTCAAAGGCACACCGCACGTCGGCGGGATCAATCAGCACAAGGACGAGCGTTTCGCCTGCGAAAAGCATGGCCTGAAGGCACTGCGCACCACGATCTGGATGGACATGGTGTTCATCAACCTGTCCGGCGATGCACCGGCCCTTGAAGATCAACTCAAGCCACTGACCGAGCGCTGGACCCAGTTCCTGGGCAGCGACGGCATGAACCTGCTGCGCCGTGAAGCGAACAGCGGCGCCATGAGCATCGAGGTCAACTGCAACTGGAAGCTCGCGGTCGAGAACTACTGCGAGGCCTACCACTTGCCGTGGGTACACCCGAGCCTGAACAGCTACTCGCGCCTGGAAGACCACTACAACATCATGTTCGAGGAGTTCGCCGGCCAGGGCAGCCACGCCTACAACCTCTCGGCTGTTGCCGGCACCCATTTGCCGATTTTCCCATCCTGGCCACAGGAGCGCCTGCGCACCGCCGAGTACGTGGCGTTCTTCCCCAACGTGCTGCTCGGCATCCAGGCCGACCACGCCTTCGCCATGATGCTGGAGCCCGTGGCCCCAGGCAAAACCATCGAACACCTGCGCCTGTTCTATGTCGGCGATCAGGCCCTGGACAGCCACTACGACGCCTCGCGCAAAGCCGTGATGGAGTCCTGGCGCGTGGTGTTCGCCGAAGATATCGCTTCGGTCGAAGGTATGCAGAAGGGCCGACTCTCCCCTGGCTATAGCGGTGGCGCATTCTCGCCGGAAATGGACCTGCCGACTCACTACTTCCACAAGTGGGCTGCCCGCCAATTGCTCGACTGCGCGCAGCGCGCCTGAGGTGATCACCATGCATTCGATAGCCCCGCACTGGCTGAACTTCATCGACGGCCAGTGGACCGACAGTGAGCAGCACCTGACCATCCACAACCCCGGCACCAGCGCACCTGTGGCGACCGTCGCCCAGGCCAGCGTGGCCGACGCCGAACGCGCCCTGCAGGCCGCCCGACGCTGTGCCGACAGCAATGTGTTGAGCCGCGTGCGGCCGGCGCAGCGTGTGACCTGGCTGCTTGAGATTGCGGCGCAGATTCGTGCAATCACCGATGAAGGCGCCTGGGTGCTGTGCCAGGAAAACGGCAAGAGCCTGCGTGATGCGCGTGACGAATTCGTCGAGGCTGCGCGCTACTTCGAGTATTACGCCGGCATGGCCGACAAGATCGAAGGCAAGTCGATTCCGCTGGGCGACGGCTACATGGACTTCACCGTCTACGACCCGATGGGCGTGTCGCTGCAAATCGTGCCGTGGAATTTCCCGGTGTCGATCTGCGCGCGCTCCCTGGCCCCGGCCCTGGCGGCGGGCAACGCTGTGGTGATCAAGTCGCCGGAGCTGTCGCCGCTCGGCCTGTGCGTGCTGATGCAGGCCATCGAGCGTGCTGGCCTGCCACAGGGTGCGGTCAACCTGATCTGCGGCCGGGGCCGTGAAGTGGGGGCCTATTTGGCCGGCCATCGCGACGTCGACCAGATCGTCTTCACCGGCTCTGTTGCTACCGGCCAGAGCATTTTGCGTTCCGCCGCCGACCACGCGACCCCCAGCGTCATGGAGCTGGGCGGCAAGTCGGCTGCCCTGGTGTTCCCCGATGCCGATCGCGAGCAAGTGATCAACAGCGTGAAAAGCGGCATTTTCTTCAACGCAGGCCAAGTATGTTCGGCCATGTCACGCCTGTTGGTGCATCGCTCGGTCTACGACGATGTCGTCGCTGATGTCGTGGCAATGGCAGAGGGGTTGAGCGTCGGCCTGGGCCAGGACAACCCGGACCACACACCGGTGATCTCTGCAGGCCAGCTCGAGGGTATCGAAGCCCTGTGCCAGCGGGCCCAACAGCAAGGCGCCGTCGTCGCAACCGGCGGCGAGGCCATCTCTGGCCTGCGTGGGCACTACATGGCGCCGACGGTACTGCGCGATGTAACCCCGGACATGGAGATCGCCCAGGCCGAAGTGTTCGGCCCGGTGTTGGCAGTGATGCCCTTCGACAGCGAAGAGCAGGCCATCGCCATTGCCAACGGCACCGTCTTCGGGCTGGTGGCAGGCGTGTTCACCCAGGACCTCAACCGCGCTCTGCGCTGCGCACGGCGCCTGTGCGCCGGCCAGGTGTTCGTCAACGAGTGGTATGCCGGCGGCATCGAAACCCCGTTTGGCGGGGTCGGGCTCTCGGGCTTCGGACGCGAAAAAGGCCAGGAGGCGCTCTACAGCTACGTCAGGACCAAAAACCTGGCCGTACGTATCAAGGGCGAGTGAGGAGGTAACGCGATGAAAACCTGGCTCTGCATCATCTGTGGCCTGATCTACGACGAAGCCAAAGGCTGGCCCGACGACGGCATCGCCCCCGGCACCCGCTGGGAAGATGTGCCCGAGGACTGGCTGTGCCCTGAGTGCAAGGTCGGCAAGGCCGACTTTGAAATGATCGAACTGAGCACTCCGATTGCTGCTGTGGCGGCGGCGCCGGTCATCCAGGCACCACCTGTTGCCATCGCCCGCCCGGCGCAACCGGTGGTCATCATCGGTAGCGGCCATGCCGGCTATGGCCTGGCACAAGCCCTGCGCAAGGCCGACCCGCAGCTGGAGATTCGCGTACTGACCCAAGAGTCGGGGCATATCTACTCCAAACCTGCCTTGTCGATCGCCCTGGCCCAAGGGCGCACTGCTGCAACCCTGGCAACTGAAAGCCCGCTGGCGATCGAGCAGCGATTGGGCATTCGAATCTATGCCGGATGCAAGGTCGAGCGTATTGATACCCAGGCGCGACGGCTGCATACCAGCCTAGGCGAAATGGACTACGGCCAACTGGTACTGGCCAGCGGTGCTTCTGCGGTGCGGTTGCCTATCGAGGGGTGCGCCGAGGCCCTGCTCAGCGTCAACAACCTGCACGATTACCAGGCGTTCCGCCAACGTCTCAAAGATGTAAAGAGCGTGGCAATTCTGGGTGACGGGTTGATTGGCTGCGAGTTCGCCAACGATATGGCGAGCAATGGCTACAAGGTGCGGGTGATCGGCCTGGGCGCCTGGCCCATGGAGCGCCTGCTGCCCGAGGCGGCAGGCCAGCACTTGCAGCAGGCGCTTTCGGGCCTTGGCGTGCAATGGAATCTGCGCACCACCTTGCAGCGCATCGAGCGCAACAGCGACGGCTACCAACTGACTCTGGCCGACGGTCAAGTGGTCGAGGCAGACCTGGTGCTCAGCGCAGTGGGCTTGCGCCCCAACCTTGAACTGGCGCTAGAGGCCGGCCTGGACTGCGGCCGGGGGATCAAGGTCGATGCACAACTGCAGACCTCGCACCCGGGCATATACGCCTTGGGTGACTGCGTCGAGATTAATGGCCAGTTGCTGCCCTACCTGGCGCCGATCAACGAGGGTATTCGTGCCCTGGCCAAGACGTTGCTGGGCCAACCGACCGCTGCCCATTACCCACTGGCGCCTGTGACCGTGAAAACCCCGGTTGCCCCACTGTGCCTGCTGACGCCACCCGGTGACTGTCAGGGGCAATGGCGTTGCGATCCGACCAGCGATGGATTGAGCGCGGCGTTCCACGACCACGCCGGTGCCCTGCGCGGGTTCGTGCTGCTCGGGCGCCAGGCGCAACTGCAACGTAATACCTGGCTGCAAAGCTGCCAGGACACCCAGCAACATGTGGCCTGAGGCCGAACCATGAACAGTATTGTCAATCTGCCTCACGACGACCGCAGCTGCGGTTGGTACGCCGCGCTGCCTGAGCCGGCACCGAGCAAGCGCCTGAGCGGCGAACAGAATGCCGACCATGTAGTGATCGGTGCAGGCTTCGCCGGGCTTGCGGCCGCACGGCGGCTGGCCGAGCACCTGCCACAGGCGCGCATTATCCTGGTGGATGCCCAGCGCATCGCCTATGGCGCCTCGGGTCGCAACTCGGGCTTTGTCATCGACCTGCCGCACAAGTTCGCTCTGGAGCATCCCGACCCGCAACACAAGCAGCGCCTGCTGGGGCTGAACCGGGCCGCCATCGACCAACTTCAGACCTTGATCGACCGTCATGGCATCGAGTGCCAGTGGTCTCATGCGGGCAAGTACCAGGGCGCGGTGGGCGAGCGTGGCCAGGGCTACCTGGACCATTTCGAAAAACTCATGGCCGACCTGGGTGAGCCCTATCGCGTGGTGGAGCGTGACGAACTGGCCGGCGTACTCGGTAGCCGCTACTACAGCCGTGCTATCTATACCCCGGGTTGTTACTTGATGCAGCCTGCCGCCCTGGTCCGTGGCCTGGGTGGTGCGCTGCCGGCCAACGTCGAAGTGCTTGAAGAGTCGCCCATCCGCTCACTCGAGAAAGACCCCAGCGGCAAATGGCTGCTGCGCGGCGACAACGGACTGATCCGTACCCCGCAGGTATTGCTGGGCACCAGCATTTTCACCCAGGAGTTCGGTTACCTGCGCAACCGCCTGCTGCCGGTGATGACCTTCGCCAGTTGGACACGGCCGCTGAGCGATGCCGAGATGGCAGCAATCGGCGCCCAGGCCGACTGGGGGCTTACCCCTGCCGACCACGCCGGTACCACGGTGCGCATGACCCAGGACCGACGCCTGATCATTCGCAATACCTACAAGCACGTTCCTCGCTACGGCCGTAGCATCACCGATACCGCCCGCAACAAGATTCGCGATGATCATCGCAAGGCGTTCGAGGCGCGCTATCCACAACTCAAACAGGTGCCGTTCACGCATACCTGGGGCGGTGCCTATGCGATCTCGCGCAACTTCACCAATTACTTCGGTCAACTCGATGACGGCGTCTACGCAACCGCCTGCGACAACGGCGTTGGTGCCGCCTGGGGCACCATTTCCGGCACGCTGCTGGCCGACATGGCAGTGGGCGCGGACTCGCGGCAATTGAGCGACATCCGCGCCGTGACCGGGATGCCCTCACGCAACCCGCCTGAGCCGTTCCTGGGCCTGGGCGTGCGCACTCGGATTCGCTGGGCAGCGTTCAACAGCAGGCGCGAAGTATGAGCCGCGTGCCGAGCGGCAAAGGCCCGGTGCGCCTGGTCGATCATCGCGACCTGGATTTTGCCCAGCGTGGCGGCCCGCCGGGTGACGCGTGGGTCGCACGCGCCATCAGCAACGAAGTGTCGCCCAACCTGGGCGTAGGCTTTGCCCGCTGGGCAGGTGCCGAAGTGGCCTGGACGGTGCTCTACGACGAAGTGATTTTCGTCATCGAGGGCTGCTTTGAGCTCCAGGCCAACGGTGAGCTGTATCGGGTATCGCCCGGCCAGGTGCTGTGGATTCCCGAAGGCACGCAACTGGTTTATGCAGGCCACGCGCTGTTCGGCTATGTGGTGTACCCGGGCGACTGGAAACAGCGTCACGGCCTTGCCTGACTACCGACCCTCTCCCTGGGGAAGCCAATTGTTCGCACTAAGTAAAAGGTTCGGCACGATTTATGTCGCTGCCTTGTTGATGCAACTGGGCTCCAGCCTGCTGATGACCTACCTGGCCCTGCGCCTGGATGCAGCCGGAGTGGCACAGTTGTGGGGCGGCGCGCTGATGGCCGCAAACGCGTTGGGGATGGTGTTCGGAGCTCGCTCCGGCTACTGGCTGATTGGCCTGGCCGGCCATGCGCGGGCCTTTGTGGTGAGCGCCGGGGTGATAGTGACTGCGGTGCTCACGCACCAGCTCAGTGATGGCTTGCCGCTGTGGCTTGCCCTACGGTTTATCGTGGGGGCAGCGATGATGTGCCAGTTGATGGTCATCGAGAGCTGGCTCAACGACTGTGCTCCGGTTAACCGGCGAGGCGGCGCCATGTCGCTGTACATGGTGGCCAGCTATGTCGGCATGATGCTTGGCCAGCTGATGCTGAGCCTCGGAGATGGGTTGCACACACTGGCGCTGACAGGCGTGGCCATTGCCTTTGCTATTGGCTTGATCCCAGTGGCCCTGCACAGCGGTGCCCAGCCGAGCGGTATCAGCCAGGCTCGGATCAAACCGATGTTGTACCTGCGCAGGCTTCCTCAATCGTTGTTCACGATCCTAGCTTCGGGGTTACTGAACGGTTGCCTGTATGGGCTGACCCCGATCTTCGCCGCGCAACTGGGCTTTACCCCGGCGCAGGTTGGGCAGTTCATGGCCATCAGCATTGCCGCCGGGCTGCTGGCGCAGCTGCCGCTGGGCAAACTGTCGGATCATTTTTCGCGCATCACGCTGATCCGGGCTACGGCCTTATTGCTGTGCATCGCTTACCTGCCGCTGGCTCTGGGCCTGGCATCAGGACAGCTGTGGATAATTTTGGCGGGCGCCACCATCGGTTTCTTGCAGTTCTGCCTGTATCCACTGGGTGTGGCGCATGCCAACCACAATCTGGAGCCTGAGCTGCGTGTAGCGGTGGCTGGGGTATTGCTGATGACGTTTGGCATTGGCGCCACCATCGGGCCCTTGATTGCCAGTGCGATGATGGAGCAATCCGGGCCGCAGGCGCTTTATATCTTCAGCATTGGCGTGGCGGCGATGGTGACGTGTTTTATAAGAGAGAAGCGCAGCGTGGGTGGGTCACTGGCAGGGGCAGCATAGCCTTAGGTGTGCATGTTGCGTTTTCCGCTGGGCGAACAACTGCAGGCTGTCGCAGTAGCTACGCCAGTTCCCGCCTGGGGGTGTCTGCTCATCCAGGATGAGTACACCCATCATCGAAGGGTTGCGATATATTCGGAAAAGCGTATATTCGAAAAAACATATAGGCGCGGATTGGCAAGATCCGCGTCCTGTTTGTTTGTACCGCAAACGCAGCTCGCTCGCCAAGCTTTGCTCCGGCACACGAACCCTGTGCATTTCGACGCTTTCAGCGCAGCGACCAGTGACAAACACGATGCCTTCCGACACACCCTTCACGAGATCCATGAGCGCATCAAAATGTTCGTCCTTGTGAAGACCAAATACTGAGTAACCCATGACTGACTCGCTGACCCCTACCAAGGTCTTCAAATGCCTCGCCGACGAAAACCGCATTCGGATGATGCTGCTGATCGCTCGCGAGGAAGAACTCTGCGTCTGTGAACTGACCTGCGCGCTGGAAGAAAGCCAGCCCAAGGTTTCCCGCCACTTGGCGCAGCTGCGCACCTGTGACCTGCTGGAAGACCGCCGCCAGGGCCAGTGGGTTTATTACCGGCTGCATCCATCGCTTCCCGCCTGGGTACGTGAGGTCCTGGCAACGACGCTGGAGGCCAACCGTGAATGGCTGAGTACCAGCACCAAACGACTGGACTCCATGGGTGACCGCCCACAACGCGTCGCCTCGTGCTGCTGATCCTTGCCGAGAAGAACCGATGAAAGTCCTGTTCCTCTGCACAGCCAATAGCTGCCGCAACACCCTCTGCGAGACCGCTTTCAGCCACCTGGCGCCTTGTCTCAGGAGTAAATCATGACCGAACACCACATCCCCAACATCGACAACGACCTGGTCGACCTGCCGACCGCAGACAAACTGGCAGTCGAGCAAAAGTCCACCCATAAGCCTCGCATCCTGCTGCTGTACGGATCGACCCGCGAACGTTCCTTCAGCCGTCTGCTGACGGAAGAAGCAGCCCGCCTGCTGGAGCACTTCGGTGCCGAGACGCGAATTTTCAATCCGTCCGGCCTGCCATTGGCGGACGACGCCCCCGATGACCACCCCATGGTCAAGCAGCTGCGCGATCTGGTGCTGTGGTCCGAAGGCATGGTCTGGTGCTCGCCAGAACGCCACGGTGCAATGACCGGCGTGTTCAAGTCGCAGATCGACTGGATTCCACTGAGCATGGGCGCCGTGCGCCCGACCCAAGGCAAAACCCTTGCAGTGATGCAGGTCTGCGGTGGCTCGCAGTCGTTCAACGTGGTCAACCAGCTGCGTGTCCTCGGCCGCTGGATGCGCATGTTCACCATCCCTAACCAGTCGTCCGTGCCGAAGGCCTATCTGGAATTCGACGAGGCGGGCCGCATGAAACCCTCTTCGTACTACGACCGTGTCGTCGACGTGATGGAGGAGCTGGTGAAGTTCACCCTGCTGCTTCGTGACCGCTCCGACTACCTGGTCGATCGCTACTCCGAGCGCAAGGAGTCGGCAGAGGAACTATCCAAGCGTGTCAATCAACGATCCATTTGAGGCTTTCTGAGCAGGCGACTGCACCCGTATCCCGTGCTAGCAACGCTGCGCACGTTGGGTACATCAACCAATTCAGCGACACCCTCTGACCTTTCGCTAATCGCGATCCGAGAACAAGAACATGGCTATCAAAGTAGGTATCAACGGGTTTGGCCGTATTGGTCGCTTGGCGCTTCGCGCGTCCTGGGACTGGCCAGAATTCGAGTTTGTGCAGATCAATGACCCGGCCGGTGACGCCGAGACCCATGCCCATCTGATCAACTTCGATTCGATCCACGGACGCTGGCACCGTGAAGCCCGCGCAGAAGGTGACGCGGTAGTGATCGAGGGCAAGCGCATCAAGGTCACCGCGAACAAGACCATCGCGGACACAGACTGGTCGGGCTGCGATCTGGTCATCGAGGCCAGCGGCAAGATGAAGTCGGTAGCCGTGCTCCAGGCCTACCTGGATCAGGGCGTCAAACGCGTGGTGGTCTGCGCTCCAGTGAAGGAAAAAGGCGCACTGAACGTGGTGATGGGCGTCAACCAGCACCTGTTCGACCCGGCGCAGCACCGTATCGTCACCGCCGCCTCCTGTACCACCAACTGCCTGGCCCCGGTGGTGAAGGTGATACACGAGAACCTGGGCATCCGCCACGGCTCGATCACCACCATCCACGACCTCACCAATACCCAGAGCATCCTCGATACACCGCACAAGGACCTGCGGCGCGCGCGTGCCTCGGGCATGAGCCTGATACCGACCACGACAGGCTCGGCCACCGCAATCGCCGAGATCTTCCCCGAGCTGCGCGGCAAGCTGAATGGTCACGCCGTGCGTGTACCGCTGGCCAATGCCTCGCTGACCGACTGCGTGTTCGAAGTGGAACGACAGACGACGGCTGAAGAGGTCAACGCGCTGCTGAAAGCCGCTGCCGAAGGGCCGCTGAAGGACATCCTGGGCTACGAAGAGCGCCCCTTGGTGTCCATCGACTACCGCACCGATCCACGCTCCTCAATCATCGATGCGCTGTCCACCCTGGTGGTCAATGGTTCCCAGGTGAAGATCTACGCCTGGTACGACAACGAGTGGGGCTACGCCAACCGTGCAGCTGAACTGGCACGCTTGGTCGGCGCAGCGGAGTAAACGGCGATCATGAAGGCGTTGTCAGCCCTGCCTGCACAAGTGCGTCAGTACCTGCTGGTTACCGGCAATTACTGGGCCTTCACCCTCACCGACGGCGCATTGCGCATGCTGGTGGTACTGCACTTCCATTCGCTGGGCTACACGCCGCTGCAGATCGCGGCGCTGTTCCTGTTCTACGAAGTGTTCGGCGTGATCACAAACCTGGTGGGCGGTTACCTCGGCGCGCGCCTGGGGCTCAACCGCACCATGAACATCGGCCTTGGTATGCAGGTTGTGGCCTTGCTGATGCTCACGGTACCGGCAGCCGGGCTGACGGTGCCCTGGGTGATGGCCGCCCAGGCGCTATCCGGCATCGCCAAGGACCTGAACAAGATGAGCGCCAAAAGCTCCATCAAGCTCCTGGTGCCGGACAGCCAGCAAGGCACCCTCTACAAGTGGGTAGCCATCCTGACGGGCTCGAAAAACGCGCTCAAAGGCGTGGGCTTCTTCCTTGGGGGAGCACTGCTTGCGCTGCTCGGCTTCACCCTGGCAGTGCTGGCCATGGCTGCAGTACTGGCTCTGATCTGGATCGGCAGTTTGATGCTGCTGAAAAAGGACTTGGGCAAAGCCAAGGCCAAACCGAAGTTCCGCGACATGCTGTCCAAGAGCCGGGCCATCAACATCCTCTCGGCCGCACGGCTGTTTTTGTTCGGTGCCCGGGACGTCTGGTTCGTCGTGGCGTTGCCGGTGTACCTGAGCACGGCGTTTGGCTGGGACTTCTGGCTGGTCGGTGGTTTCTTGGCCGCGTGGGTGATCGGCTATGGCATCGTCCAGTCGCTTGCTCCTCACATCACCGGCAAGAAGCGCGGTCATGTGCCCGACGGCAGAGCGGCCTTCATCTGGGCAATCGCCCTGGCCGGGCTCCCTGCGCTCATAGCCGTGGGCCTGTCGGCAGGCTGGTCGGCGCAAATAGTGCTGCTTGGTGGGTTGATGCTGTTCGGCGTGCTGTTCGCGGTGAACTCATCGCTGCACAGCTACCTGATCGTCAGCTACGCCAAGGAAGACGGCGTTTCTTTAGACGTGGGTTTCTACTACATGTCCAACGCCATGGGCCGGTTGGTCGGCACGCTACTCTCAGGTTGGGTGTTCCAAGCCTATGGGCTGGAGGCCTGCTTGTGGGTTTCCAGTATGTTCGTATTGGCAGCCGCGCTCATCTCGACCGGATTGCCTCTCGCACAGCCATTAAGCGGAAGTACGGGGAGTTCACACCCAAAGATCTAAAAGTAAGGGAGCCAGTAGCGGCTCCCTCTGATCAACACCAATTTTGACCGTCCTGCGACAGTTCTCTAAAACCAATAGGGTCGAACGCTGCCGCGCTTATTCCACCGTCACCGACTTAGCCAAGTTACGCGGCTGGTCAACATCAGTGCCCTTGAGCACCGCCACGTAGTACGACAGCAACTGCAGTGGAATGGTGTACAGGATCGGTGCCAGCGCGTCAGCGATGTGCGGCACCTTGATTACATGGGTACCTTCGCCGTTGCTCATACCGGCGTGCTCATCGGCGAACACCACCAGCTCACCACCCCGGGCGCGGACTTCCTGCAGGTTCGACTTGAGCTTCTCCAGTAGCTCGTTGTTCGGCGCTACAGTAACCACCGGCATGTCGTTATCCACAAGCGCCAGCGGGCCATGCTTGAGCTCACCCGCCGGGTACGCTTCGGCGTGGATGTAGGAAATCTCTTTGAGCTTGAGCGCACCCTCCATCGCAACCGGGTACTGCGCACCACGGCCCAGGAACAGGGTGTGGTGCTTGTCGGCGAACAGCTCGGCGATCTTTTCGACGGTGTGGTCCATGGCCAGGGCTTCGCCCAGGCGTGCCGGCAGGCGACGCAGCTCTTCGACCAGCTCCGCTTCCACACCAGCCTCGAGGGTGCCACGCACCTGGCCCAGGGCCAGGGTCAGCAGCATCAGCGATACCAGCTGGGTAGTGAACGCCTTGGTCGACGCCACGCCGATTTCCGGACCGGCCAGTGTCAGCAGGGTCAGGTCGGATTCGCGTACCAGCGAGCTGATACCCACGTTGCAGATGGCCAGGCTGCCGAGGAAGCCCAGTTCCTTGGCATTGCGCAGGGCAGCGAGGGTGTCGGCAGTTTCGCCAGACTGGGAAATCGAAACGAACAGGGTATCCGGCTGGACCACTACCTTGCGGTAGCGGAACTCACTGGCTACTTCGACCTGGCAAGGGATACCGGCCAGGCTTTCCAGCCAGTAACGCGCAACCATGCCGGCGTGGTAGCTGGTACCACAGGCCACGATCTGCACGTTGCGCACCTTGGCGAACAGTTCAGCAGCCTGTGGGCCAAAGGCCTGGACCAGCACATGGTCCTTGCCCAGGCGGCCTTCCAGAGTGCGCTGAACCACGGTCGGCTGCTCGTGAATCTCCTTGAGCATGAAGTGGCGGTATGCGCCCTTGTCAGCCGCTTCGGCGCCTTCGTGATACTGCACGGTTTCGCGCTGGACCGAGTTGCCGGCCTGATCCCAGACCTTCACCTGGTCACGGCGGATCTCAGCGATGTCGCCCTCCTCCAGGTACATGAAGCGGTCAGTGACCTGGCGCAGCGCCAACTGGTCGGAAGCCAGGAAATTCTCACCATGGCCAAGGCCAATCACCAACGGGCTGCCACTGCGCGCGGCAACCAGACGATCGGGTTGTTTCACGCTGATCAGCGCCAGGCCATAGGCACCGTGCAGGCGCTTGACCGCTGACTTCAGTGCGTCCGCCAGGTCCGGGATGGTCTTGAGGGTATGGTGGATCAGGTGGACGATAACCTCGGTATCGGTTTGCGAAACGAACACATAGCCCAAGCCTTTGAGCTCTTCGCGCAGCTCTTCATGGTTTTCGATGATGCCGTTGTGTACCACTGCCACTTCTTCACCCGAGAAATGCGGGTGCGCATTGCCCTCGGTCGGTGCGCCGTGGGTAGCCCAACGGGTGTGGGCAATGCCCAACTGGCCGATCAGCGGGTCGGCAGCGTTGGCAGCGTCCAGTTCAGCGACCTTGCCGATGCGGCGTCGGCGCTGCAGTTCACCTTGCTGGGTATAAACGGCAAGGCCGGCGCTGTCGTAGCCGCGGTACTCGAGCCGCTTGAGGCCTTCGATGAGAATGGCGGTGATGTTGCGTTCAGCTACGGCGCCAACGATTCCACACATGATTATTTCTCCTGGCTGATCGCGGCGCACATCAGGTTGACGCCGCGGGCTTGAATCTGTTCGCGTGCCGCTGCTGGCAGGCGTTCGTCTGTAATGAGGGTGCTGACACTGCCCCAAGGCAGTTCAAGATTGGGGATCTTGCGCCCGACCTTGTCGGATTCGACCATCACGATCACCTCGCGGGCCACTTCGGCCATGACTCGGCTCAGGCCCAGCAGCTCATTGAAAGTCGTGGTGCCGCGGTTGAGGTCGATGCCATCTGCGCCGATGAACAACTGGTCGAAATCGTATGAGCGCAGTACCTGCTCGGCGACCTGGCCCTGGAACGACTCGGAGTGCGGGTCCCAGGTGCCGCCGGTCATCAGCAGTACCGGTTCATGCTCAAGCTCGCTAATGGCGCGGGCCACGTTCAAAGAGTTGGTCATCACCACCAGGCCTGGCTGGCGGCCGAGCTCCGGGATCATCGCGGCAGTAGTGCTGCCACTGTCGATGATGATCCGCGCGTGTTCACGGATACGGCCGACAGCAGCGCGGGCGATGGCTTTCTTGTAGGCAGACACTGGCTGTGCGGTTTCCCCAAGCATCTCCTGCGGAACCGGTACCGCGCCGCCGTAGCGACGCAGCAGCAAGCCATTGGCCTCTAGGGCCGCGAGGTCCTTGCGTATGGTGACTTCCGACGTTTCAAAGCGCTTGGCCAACGCGTCCACACTGACCTCACCTTGCTCGCTGAGCATGGCCAGGATGTTGTGACGGCGTTGGGGGGTATTTCGTTTCGACATGGGCGCTTAAGTTTCGATTCGAAAGATAATGATTGCAATCAAAACCTATCAGAGGGTATTCGTCAAGGCTGTGGATCTGAAAAATCACCGGCCTGTGGATAAATAAATGCCGCAGAGCGCAGTGCAGCGGCTTGCCCCTCCGATGCCTTTACAGCCAATAAAAAAGCCGACTTATTCACACAAGTCGGCTTTCGATCGAACGGGCTGTGGATAATCAGCCCTTCTTGATCTTCTCCGGCCTCTTCCAGCCCTCGATGTTGCGTTGACGCGCACGTCCCACGGCAAGTTGCCCAGCCTCGACAGTCTGGGTAATCGTCGAACCCGCCGCAGTCGTGGCCCCTGCCTTGATATCCACAGGCGCCACCAACGAGTTGTTCGAACCGATGAACACATCCTCGCCCATCACAGTCTTGAACTTGTTGGCGCCATCGTAATTGCACGTGATGGTGCCAGCACCAATATTGGTGCGTGCGCCGATCTCGGCATCACCCAGGTAGCTCAAGTGACCCGCTTTGGCGCCTTCACCCAGGTGGGCATTCTTCAGTTCGACAAAGTTACCCACATGGGCCTTGGCATCCAGCACGCTGCCCGGGCGCAGGCGCGCGAACGGGCCGGCATCGCTACCCTCGCCCATCACGGCGCCTTCAATATGGCTGTTGGCCTTGACCACCACGCCTTTGCGCAAGGTGCTGTCCTTGATCACGCAGTTAGGGCCAATCTGGACGTCGTCCTCGATCACGACCTTGCCTTCGAGGATGACGTTGATGTCGATCAGCACATCGCGACCAACGGTCACTTCACCACGCACGTCGAACCGAGCCGGGTCACGCAGGGTCACACCCTGTGCCATCAATCGTCGGCCTTCGCGCAGTTGATAGTGGCGCTCGAGTTCGGATAGCTGGCGCCGGTCGTTGGCACCCTGCACTTCCATCGGGTCGTGCGGTTGCTCGGTAGCCACCACCAGGCCATCAGCCACTGCCATGGCGATGACGTCGGTCAGGTAATACTCACCTTGGGCGTTGTTATTCGACAAACGCCCCATCCAGTCGGCAAGGCGAGCGGCTGGCAGGGCCAGGATGCCGGTATTGCCTTCCTTGATCGCTTTCTGCACATCGCTGGCGTCCTTGTGCTCGACGATCGCAGTCACCTTGCCTTGGGCATCACGCACAATGCGCCCGTAGCCGGTCGGGTCTTGCAGGTTAACGGTGAGCAAGCCCAACTGCTGGTCGGTGGCCTTGGCCAGCAGGCGTTGCAGCGTTTCCACTTCGATCAGCGGTACGTCGCCATACAGCACCAGCACCGTGTCGGCAGTGATCGCCGGCAGCGCTTGGGCAACGGCATGCCCGGTACCCAGTTGCTTGTCCTGCATAACGAAATTCAGGTCGTCGGCTGCCAGGCGCTCACGCACCTGCTCCGCACCATGGCCAATCACTACGTGAATGCCTTGAGGCTGAAGCTGCCGTGCGCTGTGGATAACATGGCCGAGCATGGAATTGCCGGCCACCGGGTGCAGCACCTTGGGCAGCGCCGAGCGCATGCGGGTACCTTGGCCGGCGGCGAGAATAACGATATCGAGTGACATTGACTGGCTACCAATCCTGGGCGGTCAGAGAAATGACCGAGGGGGAATTCGGAAAAAGAAAAAGGGTAGCCGAGGCTACCCTTTTACTCAATCGCAACAGCAGTGATCAGCCGGGGCCGATTACTTGCCTTTGCGCATTTGCTGGACGGTACGCAGCTGAGCTGCGGCCTCGGCCAGACGTGCGGCGGCGGCGCCGTAATCGAAGTCCGCGCCTTTCAGACTCAGGGCGTTCTCGGCAGCCTTGAGGGCTTCCTGAGCCTGAGCTTCATCCAGGTCTGTAGCACGTTGCACGGTATCGGCAAGCACCTTGACCATGTTCGGCTGAACCTCGAGGAAACCACCAGAGATGTAATACACCTCTTGGGCGCCACCCTGCTTGGTCAGCGTGATCGGACCTGGCTTCAGATTGGTGATCAGAGGCGCGTGGCCTGGAGCGATACCAAGATCACCCAGGTTACCGTGCGCAACCACCATCTCGACCAGACCGGAGAAAATCTCTCCTTCCGCGCTGACGATATCGCAATGGACTGTCATAGCCATCTGCTTGCCTCAACCTGATAGCGCCCCTTGCGGGGCGCAGGAATTACAGTTTCTTGGCTTTCTCGATCGCTTCGTCGATGCTGCCGACCATGTAGAACGCTTGTTCTGGCAGGTGGTCGTAGTCACCTTTGAGGATGCCGCTGAAGCCAGCGATGGTGTCTTTCAGGGAAACGTACTTACCTGGCGAACCGGTGAAAACTTCGGCCACGAAGAACGGCTGCGACAGGAAGCGCTGGATCTTACGAGCGCGGGCTACCAGTTGCTTGTCGGTCTCGGACAGTTCGTCCATACCCAGGATCGCAATAATGTCCTTCAGCTCTTTGTAGCGCTGCAGTACATACTGAACGCCACGAGCAGTGTCGTAGTGCTCATTGCCGATCACGTTCGGGTCCAGCTGACGCGAAGTCGAGTCCAGTGGGTCGACCGCTGGGTAGATACCCAGGGAGGCGATGTCACGGGACAGAACGACGGTGGCGTCCAGGTGGGCGAAGGTGGTCGCTGGCGACGGGTCGGTCAAGTCGTCCGCTGGTACGTATACGGCCTGGACGGAGGTGATCGAACCTTCCTTGGTGGAGGTGATGCGCTCTTGCAGAACGCCCATCTCTTCAGCCAGGGTCGGCTGGTAACCTACTGCCGAAGGCATACGGCCCAGCAGTGCGGATACTTCGGTACCGGCCAGGGTGTAACGATAGATGTTGTCGACGAACAGCAGAACGTCGTTACCTTCGTCACGGAACTTCTCAGCCATGGTCAGGCCGGTCAGCGCTACGCGCAGACGGTTTCCTGGTGGCTCGTTCATCTGACCGTAGACCAAGGCTACTTTGTCGAGAACGTTGGAGTCCTTCATCTCGTGGTAGAAGTCGTTACCCTCACGAGTACGCTCACCCACACCAGCGAACACGGAGTAACCGCTGTGTTCCATGGCGATGTTACGGATCAGTTCCATCATGTTTACGGTCTTGCCGACACCGGCACCACCGAACAGACCAACCTTACCACCCTTGGCGAACGGGCAAACCAGGTCGATAACCTTGATGCCGGTTTCCAGCAGGTCGTTGCCGCCTGCCTGGTCAGCGAACGAAGGCGCTGGCTGGTGGATACCGCGACGCTCTTCTTCGCCGATCGGGCCGGCTTCGTCGATCGGGTTGCCCAGTACGTCCATGATACGGCCCAGGGTGGCCTTACCAACAGGAACGGAAATGGCAGCACCGGTGTCGACGACATCCAGACCGCGCTTCAGGCCTTCGGTCGAGCCCATCGCAATGGTACGAACCACGCCGTCGCCCAGCTGCTGCTGAACTTCCAGGGTGGTTTCCGCGCCTTGTACTTTCAGCGCGTTGTATACACTCGGCACGACGTCACGTGGGAATTCCACGTCGATGACGGCGCCGATGATTTGAACGATACGTCCGCTACTCATAGCTGGATCCTCTGAATATGTGAACCGTTAAACCGCGGCAGCGCCGCCGACGATTTCCGAGATCTCCTGGGTGATCGCAGCCTGACGCGCCTTGTTGTAGATCAGCTGGAGCTCTTTGATCAAATCACCGGCGTTGTCTGTGGCGTTCTTCATCGCGATCATCCGGGCCGCTTGTTCAGCAGCGTTGTTCTCGACCACCGCCTGGTATACCTGCGACTCCACGTAACGCACCATCAAGCCGTCCAGCAGCTCTTTTGCGTCGGGTTCGTACAGGTAATCCCAGTGGTGCTTGAGTTCCTGATCCGGGGTTGCCACCAACGGTACCAATTGCTCGACCGTCGGCTTCTGGGTCATGGTATTGATGAACTTGTTCGAAACCACGCAGAGGCGATCGATACGGCCGTCCAGGTAGGCGTCCAGCATCACTTTGACGGAGCCGATCAGATCGTTGATCGATGGCTCTTCGCCCAAGTGGCTGATCGCGGCTACGACGTTGCCGCCAAAGATGCGGAAGAAAGTCGCACCCTTGCTGCCGATCACGCACAGGTCGATTTCCACGCCCTGTTCGCGGTTCGCGTTCATGTCCTTGACCAGGGCCTTGAACAGGTTGGTATTCAAGCCACCGCACAGACCACGGTCACTGCTCACCACAATATAACCGGCACGCTTTACAGGGCGCTCGATCATGAAGGGGTGGCGGTATTCCGGGTTGGCGTTGGCCAGATGACCGATCACCTGGCGGATACGCTCCGCGTAAGGACGGCTAGCAGCCATGCGCATTTGTGCCTTGCGCATCTTGCTGACCGCCACTTTCTCCATGGCGCTGGTAATTTTTTGCGTGCTTTTGATGCTCGCAATCTTACTGCGAATCTCTTTTGCGCCTGCCATGTATCACCTATCAGGTTAGCAAGCGGGGGCCTGAGCCCCCGCTGCGGCTTACCAGGTCTGGGTGGCCTTGAACTTCTCGATACCGGCTTTCAGGCCTGCGTCGATTTCGTCGTTGAAGTCACCCTTCACATTGATCTTCGCCATCAGTTCAGCGTGATCACGGTTGAAGAAGGCGATCAGTGCTTGCTCGAAGCTGCCGATCTTGGAGACTTCTACGTCAGTCAGGAAACCACGCTCAGCGGCGTACAGCGACAGGGCCATGTCCGCGATGGACATTGGCGCGTACTGCTTCTGCTTCATCAGCTCGGTAACGCGCTGACCATGCTCCAGCTGCTTGCGGGTCGCTTCGTCCAGATCGGAGGCGAACTGGGCGAATGCAGCCAGTTCACGGTACTGAGCCAGAGCGGTACGAATACCACCGGACAGCTTCTTGATGATCTTGGTCTGAGCAGCACCACCTACGCGGGATACCGAAACACCGGCGTTCACTGCAGGACGGATGCCCGAGTTGAACATGGCCGATTCCAGGAAGATCTGACCGTCGGTGATGGAAATCACGTTGGTCGGAACGAACGCGGAAACGTCGCCAGCCTGAGTTTCGATGATCGGCAGCGCAGTCAGGGAACCGGTTTTGCCAGTTACAGCACCGTTGGTGAACTTCTCGACGTACTCTTCCGAAACGCGCGATGCACGCTCCAGCAGACGGGAGTGGAGATAGAACACGTCGCCTGGGTACGCTTCACGTCCTGGTGGACGGCGCAGCAGCAGGGAGATCTGACGGTAGGCAACGGCCTGCTTGGACAGGTCATCGTAAACGATCAGTGCGTCTTCGCCGCGGTCACGGAAGAACTCGCCCATGGTGCAACCGGCGTATGGCGCCAGGAATTGCAGTGCGGCGGATTCCGAAGCACTGGCAACCACCACGATGGTGTTGGCCAGGGCGCCGTTTTCTTCCAGCTTGCGAACGATGTTGGCAACGGTGGAACGCTTCTGGCCGACAGCAACATAAACGCAGAAAATACCGGAGTCTTTCTGGTTGATGATGGCGTCGATGGCCATGGCGGTCTTGCCGATCTGACGGTCACCGATGATCAGCTCACGCTGGCCACGGCCGACCGGGATCATGGCGTCGACGGACTTGTAGCCAGTCTGTACAGGCTGGTCTACCGACTTACGCCAGATCACGCCTGGAGCAACTTTCTCGACCGCGTCGGTCTCGGTGTTGCCCAGAGGACCTTTGCCATCGATCGGGTTGCCCAGTGCGTCGACTACGCGGCCCAGCAGTTCCTTACCAACCGGAACTTCCAGGATGCGGCCGGTGCACTTGGCGCTCATGCCTTCGGCGAGGGTGTCATAGGCACCCAGGATCACTGCACCTACGGAGTCTTGCTCCAGGTTCAGGGCCATGCCGTAGACGCCGCCAGGGAACTCGATCATTTCGCCGTACATGACGTCGGCCAGACCGTGGATCCGC
Organism: Pseudomonas sp. SG-MS2; assembly: GCF_009933855.1. Taxonomy (NCBI): domain Bacteria; kingdom Pseudomonadati; phylum Pseudomonadota; class Gammaproteobacteria; order Pseudomonadales; family Pseudomonadaceae; genus Pseudomonas; species Pseudomonas sp. SG-MS2. The sequence goes on from NZ_MOMO01000258.1 coordinate 52,222, forward strand.
ACGATACCGTCGGAAACCGAAACGACGGTACCTTCGTTACGGGCTTGGGAGCTCACATCGAGGTTGTCGATGCGGCCCTTGATGATTTCACTAATTTCGGAAGGATTGAGTTGCTGCATTGCTCTGCTGCCCCTTCAAACTCAAGATTTCAATGCTTCGGCCAGTTTCGCGATTTTGCCGCGAACAGAGCCATCGATTACCAGGTCACCAGCGCGGATGACGACGCCGCCAATCAGGCTGGCATCCTCCGACGCGTGCAGGCGCACTTCCTGGCCTAACCGTGCACTGAGAACCTTGGCGAGTTTGTCTTGCTGTTCTTGGTTCAACGCGAAGGCACTGGTGACTTCCACGTCCACGGATTTCTCTTGCTCGGCCTTGTACAGGTCGAACAGAGCGGCAATCTCCGGCAGAAGCAGGAGACGGTCGTTTTCCGCGGCAACATGAATGAAATTCTGTGCCTGTGCATTGAACTTGTCACCGCACACGTCAATGAACGTGGCGGCCTTTTCTGCGCTCGTCAGTCGCGGGGCCTTGAGCAGGCGCTGCATGGTGTCGTCTTGCGACACCGCAGCAGCCAGGCCGAGCATGGCTGACCAATTGGCCAGTTGCTGATGGGCCTGGGCATGCTCAAAGGCAGCCTTAGCGTAAGGTCGGGCCAACGTGGTCAGTTCTGCCATGATCGCCCTCGCTTAAATTTCAGCGGCCAGTTTGTTAACCAGCTCCGCATGCGCGTTTTGATCGATTGTGGCGCCAAGGATCTTTTCAGCACCGCCAACGGCCAGGGCACCCACTTGGGCACGCAGGGCGTCTTTAGCACTGTTCAGTTCCTGTTCGATCTCGGCCAGAGCCTGAGCCTTCACACGGTCAGCTTCGACGCGGGCCTGTTCACGGGCTTCCTCGACAAGCTGAGCAGCGCGTTTCTTGCTTTGCTCAATGATTTCGGCTGCCTGTGCTTTAGCTTCACGCAGTTGCTGACCCGCTTTCTCTTGGGCCAGCTCCAGGTCGCGAGCTGCGCGGTTGGCAGCGTCCAAGCCGTCAGCAATCTTCTTTTGGCGCTCTTGCAGAGCAGTGATGACCGGAGGCCATACATACTTCATGCAGAAGAGTACAAAAATCAGAAAAGCAACGGATTGGCCAATCAGGGTTGCATTAATGTTCACGCCAACACCTCGCTCGGTCTTAATTCATACAGCCATCAACTCGTGGATACGAGTGATTAGCCGGCGATCTGACCAACGAACGGATTCGCGAAGGTGAAGAACAGAGCGATACCAACACCGATCATGGTTACGGCGTCGAGCAGACCGGCAACGATGAACATTTTGACCTGCAGCATCGGAACCATCTCAGGCTGACGAGCAGCGCCTTCCAGGAATTTGCCGCCCAGCAGGCCGAAACCAATGGCGGTACCCAGAGCACCCAGGCCGATCAGCAGAGCAACAGCGATAGCGGTCAGACCAACTACAGTTTCCATCTTTCCTCCCGACTTTTACGTCGTATTGGTTAGGTTTTTAGTTTGAAGCGGTAAAACAAATCGTTTGGAACAGCTGCCCTTGCGGACTTTTAAAGCCCTCCCCCCAAACGAGCGGGGAAGGCTATCAGACACGCCAGGCGGTCTTAATGGTTATCTTCGTGAGCCATCGACAGGTAGACGATGGTAAGCATCATGAAGATGAAAGCTTGCAGGGTGATGATCAGGATGTGGAACACAGCCCACGCCCACTGCAGCACCACACCCAGGCCGCTCAGCCACAGAAGGCCGGAGCCGAACATCACGGCGATCAGGATGAACACCAGCTCGCCGGCGTACATGTTGCCGAACAGTCGCAGCGCCAGCGAGATCGGCTTGGCGATCAGGGTGACGAACTCGAGCAGGAAGTTGACCGGAATCAGCAGGATCTGCACGAAGATGTTCTTGCTGCCGAACGGGTGCAGGGTCAGCTCACCGATGAAGCCGCCCAGGCCCTTGACCTTGATGCTGTAGAAGATGATCAGGGCGAACACGCAGAAGGCCATTGCCAGCGTCGCGTTCGGGTCGGTGGTCGACACGGCGCGGAACGGAATGTGCGGATCACCGGAAATCAGGATGGCCAGCTGAGGAATCCAGTCGACCGGTACCAGGTCGACGGCGTTCATCAGGAATACCCAGACGAAGATGGTCAGTGCCAACGGCGCAATCACCGGGCTACGGCCGTGGAAGGAGTCCTTCACGCTGCCGTTGACGAAATCGACCATCACTTCGACGAAGTTCTGCAGACCGCCAGGCTGGCCGGAGGTCGCCTTCTTCGCCGCCATGCGGAAGATGAACAGGAAGATCAGACCCAGCGCGACGGACCAACCCAGGGTGTCCAGGTGGAACGCCCAGAAGCCCATTGCCTTGGCTTCTGCAGCCGAATGGGCGAAGCCCCAGCTGCCGTCTGGTAGTTGACCGTAGGTCAGGTTCTGCAAGTGGTGCTGGATATAGCCCGAAGCGGTTTCTGCTGCCATGGTTGCCTCAAACGCCCTAAGGTCTCGAAAGTCTTTTATTCATCAGCAGGGGCGCAAACCAGCTGACCAAAAGGGTCAACACGAAGACGCCGAAGACTGCTAACGGCGCCAGTGGCTTCACTCCTGCGAAGGTCAGTGCGAACAGCACTGCCGTCAAAATCATCTTGCCGGCCTCGCCTGCGTAAAACGACTTGACGATGGCCTGCGCCGCCCGGGCTCCGCTAAAGCGAAAAGCCTTCCAGGCGAAATACATATTCGGCAGCCAGGCAATCAAACCTCCGCAGAGACCTGAATATCCACTGACTGCCCCTTTCCACTGCCACAACACCAATGTTGCCAGCAGCAGCACGACAAATTGAGCCAGCAGTACCGGAAAAACCGCCCAGCGATGGAAAGGCAGGCGGTTTGGCGTGCGGATTTCCATCACAACTGCTCCTCAGAAGTCGACCAACAAGTCAGTAACGACTTGGCATAAATTGTGCCGACAAAATGCGCGCAGAGTATAGGGGTGGATTAACCCCTATTCAACTCTTGGGTAGTGATTTCCGACTGCGCGCTACAACTGGAATTGTTTCAGCGGATGTGAGCAAGGACGCCCTGCAACTCGTCGAGCGAGTTATAGCGAATAACCAGCTGGCCTTTTCCCTTGTTTCCGTGACGAATCTGCACCGCGGAGCCCAGGCGCTCTGCGAGCCGCTGTTCAAGGCGCTCGATATCCGGGTCAGGTTTGCTCGGTTCTACCGGGTCAGGTTTGCCACTGAGCCACTGGCGCACCAGTGCCTCGGTTTGGCGCACGGTAAGCCCACGTGCGACAACATGACGCGCCCCTTCTTCCTGGCGATCTTCTTCAAGACCGAGCAAAGCACGTGCGTGGCCCATCTCCAGATCACCATGGGCAAGCATGGTCTTGATCGCTTCAGGCAGCGAGATCAGGCGCAGCAGATTGGCCACGGTAACCCGCGACTTGCCTACGGCATCGGCTACCTGCTGCTGGGTCAGTTCGAACTCCTGTTGCAGGCGCTGCAGGGCCAGGGCCTCTTCCAACGGGTTGAGGTCCTCTCGCTGGATGTTCTCGATGAGGGCCATGGCGATGGCCGCTTCATCAGGCACTTCCCGCACCATCGCCGGGACGGTGTCCAGGCCAGCCTGCTGCGTGGCCCTCCAGCGGCGCTCACCGGCAATGATCTCGTAGCGGTTGCCATCGATCGGGCGCACCACAATCGGCTGCATCACACCGTGCGTGCGAATCGAGTGCGCCAGTTCTTCCAGCGCCTGCGGATCCATGTCACGGCGCGGCTGGTATTTACCGCGCTGGATCAACTCGACCGGCAGGTGTTGCAGTTCTTTCTGGTCGATCTTGACAGCCTGCTCTTCGAGCGCGCTGACGGAAGGACCACTGAGCAGTGCATCCAACCCACGTCCGAGACCCCGTTTCTTAACGGCCATGCGGATTCCTTAAGTTGTTTGTGCAGTGCGTGATTGACGGCGTTGACGGCGAACCAGTTCCCCGGCCAGGGCCAGATAGGCCAGTGCGCCACGCGATTGCTTGTCGTAGGCCAGCGCCGGCATGCCAAAGCTCGGTGCCTCGGCCAAGCGGATGTTGCGCGGAATGACGGTATCGTAAAGCTGCTCGCCGAAGTGCTCCTTGAGCTGCGCCGATACATCGTTGTTCAGGCTAAGACGCGGGTCGTACATGGTGCGCAGCAGCCCTTCGATCTTCAGCTCCGGGTTCAGACGGGCGGCAATGCGCTTGATGTTATCCACAAGGTCGCTGAGACCTTCCAGTGCGTAATACTCGCACTGCATCGGGATGATCACGCCATCGGAGGCGACCAGGGCATTGAGCGTCAGCATCGACAGCGACGGTGGGCAATCGATGAGGATGAAGTCGTAATTCTCGCGGATCGGCGCCAGGGCGTTGCGCAGGCGGCTCTCCTTGACCTGCATTTCCAGCAGCACCACTTCCGCGGCAGTCAGGTCGCGGTTGGCCGGCAGCAACTGGAAGCCACCATGCTCGGAGTAGTGCATGGCCTGGGCAAGGTCGCATTCCCCGATCAGCAGGTCGTAGACCGAGTGTTCGAGTTCGTGTTTGTCCACACCGCTGCCCATGGTGGCGTTGCCCTGCGGATCGAGGTCGATCAGCAGCACACGACGCTTGGTCGCAGCCAGCGATGCGGCGAGATTGATACAGGTGGTGGTTTTACCCACTCCACCTTTCTGGTTCGCGATTGCGAATACCTTAGCCATTGTTGCGTGTGTTCCCAGTCATGCCTTGCGGCGCAGTATCAGCAGATGGCGCTGGCCCTGGCAACCTGGAACGGTCAGGGCCTGCTCGCTTTCCACTGTGAAGTCTGCGGGCAATGCTACCAGTTCATCGGCAGGATGCAGCCCCTTCATTGCAAGCCATTGCGTCCCGGTGTCGCCCAAGTGGCGGGTCCAGTTGGTGAAGTTCTCCATGCTGCTGAAGGCGCGAGAGATGATGCCGCTGAACGGCTGTGCTGGCTGGAAGGCCTCGACCCGGCTGTGGATAACCGTGAGGTTGTCCAGTTTCAGCTCCATCTTCACCTGGGTGAGGAAGCGGGTTTTCTTGCCGTTGGCGTCCAGCACGGTTACGCGTTTGTGCGGATGCAGGATAGCCAATGGAATCCCGGGCATGCCACCGCCGCTGCCGACATCAAGCCAGCTATCGCGATCGCTGTGGATAAAACCCATTACGCTGAGGCTGTCCAGCAGATGGCGCGAAACCATCTCGTTCGGGTCGCGCACGGCGGTCAGGTTGTAGGCTTTGTTCCATTTGATCAACAGGGCCAGGTAGCCAAGCAGCCGTTCATGCTGCTCGGCGCTCAGCTCGACACCGAGCTGGCGTGCACCTGTGGACAACTCTTCAGCGTGTTGCGGGGTGACCAGGGAACTCAAGCGCTTTGCTCCAATTCGCGGCCAGCGCCGCGTTTTTTCAGATGTATCAACAACAGGGAAATTGCCGCTGGTGTCACGCCAGGGATCCGCGAAGCCTGGCCCAGCGTCTGCGGGCGAGTCTGGCCGAGCTTGCCCTGGATTTCCTTGGACAGGCCGGAAATCGAGGTGTAGTCGATATCCACAGGCAGGCAGGTGTCTTCACTGGCACGCAGGCGAGCGATCTCGTCCTGCTGGCGATCGATGTAGCCAGCGTACTTGGTCTTGATTTCGACCTGTTCGGCAACCTGTGGATCGATCTGTTCGCCGCCGGTCGCTTCGATCAGCCCGGCGTAGTCCACTTCCGGTCGCGCCAGCAGGTTGAGCAGGCTGTATTCGTGACTCAGCGGGGTACCGAACTTATCCACAACGGCCTGGCCCTGCGGTGTATTCGGGCGTACCCAGGTCGATTTCAAGCGCTGTTCCTCACGCTCGATGCCGTCACGCTTGGCGCAGAACGCGGCCCAGCGCTGGTCGTCGATCAGACCAAGCTCACGACCTTTCTCGGTCAGGCGCAGGTCGGCGTTGTCTTCGCGCAGGATCAACCGGTATTCGGCCCGCGAAGTGAACATGCGGTACGGCTCCTGGGTACCCAGGGTAATCAGGTCGTCGACCAGCACTCCGATGTACGCCTCGTCACGGCGCGGGCACCAGCTTTCGCGGCCCTGCGCGCGCAGTGCGGCGTTGGTACCGGCCAGCAGGCCTTGGGCGCCGGCTTCTTCGTACCCGGTAGTGCCGTTGATCTGGCCAGCGAAGAACAGGCCACCGATAACCTTGGTCTCGAGGCTGTACTTGAGGTCACGCGGATCGAAGTAGTCGTATTCGATGGCATAGCCCGGGCGCACGATGTGCGCATTTTCCATACCGCGAATCGAGCGCACCAGCTCCAGCTGCACGTCAAACGGCAGCGAAGTGGAAATGCCGTTGGGGTACAGCTCATGGGTGGTCAGGCCTTCCGGCTCGATGAACACCTGATGGCTTTCCTTGTCGGCAAAGCGATGGATCTTGTCCTCGATCGACGGGCAGTAACGCGGGCCGACACCTTCGATGACGCCCGAGTACATCGGCGAACGGTCGAGGTTCGAAGCGATGATTTCGTGGGTACGCGCATTGGTGTGGGTAATCCAGCAGCTGACCTGACGCGGGTGCATCGCGGCGTTGCCCATGAACGACATGACCGGGATTGGTGTGTCGCCCGGCTGCTCGGTCATCACCGAAAAGTCCACCGAACGACCGTCGATACGCGGAGGTGTACCGGTTTTCAGACGACCGACGCGCAGCGGTAATTCACGCATGCGGTGGGCCAGGGCAATCGACGGTGGATCGCCAGCGCGGCCGCCGGAATGGTTCTGCAGGCCGATGTGGATAAGGCCACCCAGGAAAGTGCCGGTCGTGAGCACCACCGAATCGGCGAAGAACCGCAGCCCCATTTGCGTAACCACGCCTTTGACCTGGTCTTGCTCGACGATCAGGTCGTCACAGGACTGCTGGAATATCCACAGATTTGGCTGGTTTTCCAGGATTTCGCGAACCACGGCCTTGTAGATGGCGCGGTCGGCCTGTGCACGGGTGGCGCGAACAGCCGGGCCCTTGCGGTTGTTCAACACGCGAAACTGGATGCCGCTCTTGTCAGTGGCCAGTGCCATGGCACCGCCGAGCGCATCGATCTCTTTGACCAGATGGCTTTTACCGATGCCACCGATGGCCGGGTTGCAGCTCATGTGACCGAGGGTTTCCACGTTATGGGTCAGCAGCAGGGTTTTCACACCCATGCGTGCAGACGCAAGCGCAGCCTCGGTACCGGCATGGCCGCCGCCGATGACGATCACTTCAAAACGGGAAGGGAAATCCACCACGCACCTCGTGCCTGTTTTTGCGAATAGAGAAGGTAAGCGGACAAGTATAGGGACTTCACCCCCTCTAAAGAAACCTTTTGCGCAAATTTTGACCAGGCTGTGGATGAGTGGCTGATAACAGAAACTAGAGAGAAGAAATTTAAAAAAGCTTTGTTTTTATGTTTATTCTTATGCACGCACCAATCTGTGGATAACGTTCTACACCCCTCTGGATTCGCCATGTAGAAGAAAATTAAAACCTGTGGTTGGAGTGCCATGAGGGCTATGGATAACCGGATTTAGCCTGTGGATGAAATGCCTACTTACCCACAGGGCAGGTTTTCCTCAGAAAAAAAGCATGCTTATCAACGGAGCTGAAGCCGACTTTTCCACAGGGCTCATGAGCGCTTTTTCAGGCCGGTGATTAAAAATCTGCAGCTACAAAACCCTGTCCGAGACGCCCGAGCCCCAAATCTCAGGCAAAAAAAAGCCGCTCCAGGAAGAGCGGCGTCGTGAATGGTTTAGCTAAAAGCTACTTACCGATGCAGAAACTAGAGAAAATCCGCCCCAGCAGGTCATCCGAACTGAACGCGCCCGTGATTTCCCCCAGCGCGTGCTGGGCCTGGCGCAGGTCCTCAGCCAACAGCTCTCCGGCCCCCGCCAAGGTCAATTGCGCACGACCGTGCTCCAGATGAGCACTGGCCTGGCGCAGGGCATCGAGGTGCCTCCGGCGTGCGCTGAAGCCACTCTCTGCAGTCTGTTCATAACCCATGCAGGCTTTGAGGTGATCGCGTAACAGCAGCAAGCCCTGATCGTCACCTTTGGCGCTCAAGGTGATGGTTACATGACCGTCATCGCACTGTTCCAGCCCTACGGGTTCGCCGCTGAGGTCGGCTTTGTTGCGAATCAGTGTGACCTTGCCCGGATCAGGCCTTTGATCAAGAAACTCCGGCCACAGGGCGAACGGATCACTGGCCTCAGGGGCGGTGGAGTCGACCACCAACAACACTCTGTCGGCTTCGCCTATGGCCTTGAGTGCGCGCTCGACGCCTATCTTTTCCACATGGTCGTCGGTGTCGCGCAAACCGGCCGTATCGACGACGTGCAGCGGCATGCCATCGATGTGGATATGTTCACGCAGGATATCCCGCGTAGTACCTGCGATGTCGGTGACGATTGCCGCCTCACGACCGGCCAGTTGATTCAGCAGGCTCGATTTGCCTGCATTCGGCCTGCCGGCGATCACCACCGTCATGCCGTCACGAAGCAGCGCACCCTGCCCGGCCTCACGCTGCACTGTGGACAACTCGGCACGCACTGAGTCGAGCATCGACAGGACGTGGCCATCGGCAAGAAAGTCGATTTCCTCCTCGGGGAAGTCGATCGCTGCCTCGACATAGATCCGCAGCGCGATCAGTGCTTCAGTCAGGCTGTGCACACGCTTGGAGAACTCCCCTTGCAACGAGCGCAGGGCGTTGCGTGCTGCCTGGCTGGAGCTGGCTTCGATCAGGTCGGCAATCGCTTCGGCCTGGGCCAGGTCGAGCTTGTCGTTGAGGAACGCCCGCTCACTGAACTCACCCGGGCGGGCCAAGCGGCAACCCACCTGCACGCAGCGTTGCAACAGCATGTCCAGTACGACCGGGCCACCATGCCCCTGCAATTCGAGCACGTCCTCACCGGTGAACGAGTTGGGTCCGGGGAAGAACAGTGCAATACCTTCATCCAGCACCAGCCCTTCCTGGTCGCGGAATGGGCCGTAATGGGCATGGCGCGGTGTCAGTGTGCGGCCGGTTATGAGCTGGCCAGCCTTGGCCGCCAATGGGCCGGACAGCCTGACAATACCCACCCCTCCACGTCCTTGTGCGGTTGCGATGGCAGCGATGGTTTCACGCACAGTGTTCATGCTCGAAAGCCTCTACGACAAAAACGACAGATAGCAAAAACGCCCCCGAGGGGGCGTTTTTATTCACAGGCTAGCGCAGTAGCCCGTCAAGCAGCAGCTTTTTTGGTCGCTGCTTCAATACGGCGGGTGATGTACCACTGCTGCGAAATCGACAGGCAGTTGTTCACAACCCAGTACAGCACCAGGCCAGCCGGGAACCACAGGAAGAAGAAGGTGAAGATGATCGGCATCATTTTCATCACCTTGGCCTGCATCGGATCCGGCGGCGTCGGGTTCAGGCGCTGCTGGATGAACATGGTAGCGCCCATGATGATCGGCAGGATGAAGAACGGATCCTTGATCGACAGGTCGGTGATCCACAGCATCCATGGGGCCTGGCGCATCTCGACGCTTTCCAGCAGCACCCAGTACAGGGCCAGGAACACCGGCATCTGTACCAGGATCGGCAAGCATCCACCCAGTGGGTTGATCTTCTCTTTCTTGTACAGCTCCATCATCGCCTGGGACATCTTCTGGCGATCGTCACCAAAGCGTTCCTTCAGTGCGGCGAGCTTCGGCGCCACGGCACGCATGCGCGCCATCGAGCGGTAGCTGGCGGCCGACAGCGGGAAGAACAGGCCCTTGATGAGCATGGTCAGGACAATGATCGACCAGCCCCAGTTACCCAGCAGGCTGTGGATATGTTGCAGCAACCAGAAGATCGGCTGGGCGATGAACCACAGGAAGCCGTAATCGACGGTCAGTTCCAGGCCTGGGGACAATTCCTTGAGCTTGGACTGGATCTTCGGGCCGGCGTACAGCATCGCGCTGGTTTCGGCCTTGCCGCCAGCCGGTACGCTGATGGCCGGGCCGGTGTAGCCGATGATGTAGTTGCCTTGGCTGTCCTTGCGGGTCTGGACGACATTGTTGTCCGACTTGGCAGGGATCCAGGCAGTTACGAAGTAGTGCTGCAGCCAGGCAACCCAGCCGCCAGACACATTTTCTTTCAAACTACCTTTGTCGATGTCCTTCATCGACACTTTCTTGTACGGCTCGCCAGCTGTCCACAGGGCAGCACCCAGGTAGGTGGCGGTACCGGTGGCGGTGCTCGAGGACGGATCACCACTGGCGTCACGCTTGAGCTGGGCAAACATGTTGCCGCTCCAGGCCTGGCCGCTCTGGTTGTCGATCAGGTAGCTGACGGACAGGTCGTACTCACCGCGCTTGAAGCTGAAGCGCTTGATGTAGTTCACACCGTTGTCGCTGAACTTCAGGTCGACCACCAGTTGTTCCTGGCCATCAGCCAGCTGGAAGGACTTCTGCTCTGCGGCGTACAGCGGACGGCCGGTGGAGCGCGCATCCGGGCCGTTGGCACCGGTCAGGCCGCTCTGGGCCAGATATACGCGCTCGCCACCGTTGTCGAACAGCTGGAACGGAATGTCCGGATGATCCTGACGACGCGGGTACTTCGGCAGGTTCAGCTGGACGATGTCACCGCCGACTGGATCGATAGCCAGTTCCAGGACATCGGTCTTGACCCGGATGAGATCCTTGCTGAGTGCAACAGGTGCCAGTTCGGCAGGGCTCGACTCGGCGTTGGCGCTCGGTACATCGGCGCTGGCGCCGTTGTTAGCGGCCGGTACGCCATCGGGCAGGCCCGGAGCAACAGTGCTGGCAGCAGTATTCTGAGTCGGCAAGGCAGCCTGGCCGTAGTCATCGTTCCACTTCAGGACCATGACGTAGGACACGATTGCCAGGGCGGCGATCAGGATCGTGCGTTTAATATCCATGATTACTCGGCTATCGAAGAAGTTCGGGAGGAAGGCGCGGGGGGAACGGGATCGAAACCGCCGTCGTTCCACGGATGACAACGCCCCAGGCGACGAACGGTTAGCCACCCGCCACGCAAGAGGCCATGGGTTTCTATGGCTTCCAACGCATAACAGGAGCAACTGGGGTAGAAACGACAGTGGCTGGCCATCAGAGGACTGATGGCATAACGGTAAAACTGGATCGGAACGAGTGCCAGTTTACGCATCTTGGCTGTCTACCCCTGCGGAATCGGCGTTAGCCGCTGGAGTGGGCCGGCTGCGCGCCAGGCGTTTCCAGAGCTTGCCAAAGTGTTGGTGCAATTCCGGGTTTTCTATCTCACCCAATCCCTTGCGCGCGACGATCACTATGTCCAGGCCAGCGAGCATTTGCTGGTGCAGACGGAAGGAATCGCGCATCAAGCGCTTGAGGCGATTGCGTTGAACGGCAAGCTTGACGCTCTTCTTGCCAATCACCAAGCCAAGGCGTGGATGATCGAGACCGTTCTCGCGAGCAAGGATCAGCAGGTTTTTCCCTGGAACCTTGCCGGTTGGGGAGTCGAAGACCGCTTTGAAATGCCGGGGTGTAAGCAGTCGCTTTTCCCGACTGAAGTCCTGACTCACCACCTTTGCCGAAAGATCAAATGGCCAGACGCTTACGGCCTTTGGCACGACGACGCGACAGAACAGCACGGCCGTTCTTGGTAGCCATACGGGCACGGAAGCCGTGGGTGCGAGCGCGCTTGATGGTGCTTGGTTGGAAAGTACGTTTCATGGCGTGTTACCTGGTTTGTCGACAACGGGCCGGAATGGCCCCCTTTTTAAGAGATCGGCGATTCTAGAGAAAGCAAGCCAATAGGTCAATTTCCAACCAGCCTTTCCTTATGGAAGGTGCTTTCAGCGATCGAGCGGGGCGGCGTCTGGTCGGGCAGGCAAACGGATGACAAAACTAAAAAAAGAAGAGACATATAAAAAGCTTTTCTGAATAACTTATAAATCTTAGGTGGATAAGTTTCTGTGGATAACCTTCTGCAGGCCAAAGATTACGGGCTGTACAGCGATCAGAAACATTGTCCACAACCCGTGCTGCGCTTGTGCTGGGCCTGCGTACAGCCTGTGGATGAAAAGGCTCATTATCCACAGGTGAGTTATCAACAGGTCTTGACCCGGGGTTGTGCATAGCCCTTATGGTGGGTTATCCACAGAGCTTATTCACAGTCCTTCAGGGTCGTTTTGGTCGCTAAATGGCTGTTTTGCCATGGCTCATAATGTTTCCACATGTGGATAACTGATCGCTTGACCGGTACAATGGCCGTTTGTTTTTGCCTCATCCGGCTTTCAAACTCAGGGGATATCCGTGTCAGTGGAACTTTGGCAGCAGTGCGTGGAGCTTCTGCGCGATGAACTGCCTGCCCAGCAATTCAACACCTGGATCCGTCCGCTACAGGTCGAAGCCGAAGGCGACGAGTTGCGCGTGTATGCGCCTAACCGTTTCGTTCTCGATTGGGTGAATGAAAAGTACCTCGGCCGTCTGCTCGAACTGTTGGGTGAGAACGGTAGCGGCATCGCGCCTGCCCTTTCCTTATTAATAGGTAGCCGTCGCAGCTCCGCACCGCGGGCCGCGCCCAATGCCCCGGTCAGCGCTGCAATGGCTGCGTCCCTTGCGCAGAGCCACGCGCAGCCAGCAGCCGCGCCAGTCATGGCTGTTGCTGACCCGGTCTCGGTGCCCACTGCTGAACCTGCGCAGGCCACCGACATGGCCGAGGCGTCGTCGCGTGGCAGCTATGATTCGATGGCGGACAGCGCTCCGGCACCTGTCGCGCCGGGGCGTACCGAACAGCGCAACGTTCAGGTGGAGGGTGCGCTCAAGCACACCAGTTATCTGAACCGTACGTTCACCTTCGAAACCTTTGTCGAAGGTAAATCGAACCAGTTGGCCCGGGCAGCCGCCTGGCAGGTTGCCGACAACCCGAAGCATGGCTACAACCCACTGTTCCTTTACGGTGGCGTGGGCCTGGGTAAAACGCACTTGATGCATGCTGTGGGTAACCACCTGCTGAAGAAGAACCCGAATGCCAAGGTGGTGTACCTGCATTCCGAGCGCTTCGTCGCGGACATGGTCAAGGCGTTGCAGCTCAACGCGATCAATGAGTTCAAGCGCTTCTACCGTTCGGTCGATGCGCTGCTGATCGACGATATCCAGTTCTTCGCCCGCAAGGAGCGTTCACAGGAGGAGTTTTTCCACACCTTCAACGCATTGCTCGAAGGTGGCCAGCAGGTGATTCTCACCAGTGACCGCTACCCGAAGGAAATCGAAGGTCTGGAAGAGCGACTGAAGTCGCGTTTCGGCTGGGGGCTGACGGTGGCTGTCGAGCCGCCGGAGCTGGAGACCCGCGTGGCGATCCTGATGAAGAAGGCAGACCAGGCCAAGGTCGAGTTGCCGCACGATGCCGCTTTCTTCATCGCTCAGCGTATTCGCTCCAACGTACGTGAGCTTGAAGGGGCATTGAAGCGCGTCATCGCCCACTCGCACTTCATGGGCCGCGACATCACCATCGAGCTGATTCGCGAGTCGCTGAAGGACCTGCTGGCGCTGCAAGACAAGCTGGTGAGTGTGGATAACATTCAGCGCACCGTGGCCGAGTACTACAAGATCAAGATCTCCGATCTGTTGTCCAAGCGCCGTTCGCGCTCTGTAGCGCGCCCGCGTCAGGTGGCCATGGCGTTGTCCAAGGAGCTGACCAACCACAGTCTGCCGGAGATCGGCGACATGTTTGGCGGCCGTGACCACACCACCGTGCTGCACGCTTGCCGCAAGATCAACGAACTGAAGGAATCCGACGCGGACATCCGCGAGGACTACAAGAACCTGCTGCGCACGCTCACCACCTGATGGCCGCCAGCGCAGCTAATTGAAGGCAAGGGACTAGACCATGCATTTCACCATTCAACGCGAAGCCCTGTTGAAACCCCTGCAACTGGTCGCCGGTGTCGTCGAGCGCCGTCAGACCTTGCCGGTCCTGTCCAACGTACTGCTGGTCGTGCAAGGCCAGCAGCTGTCGTTGACCGGTACCGACCTGGAAGTCGAACTGGTAGGCCGCGTCCAACTGGAAGAGCCGGCCGAGCCTGGCGAAATCACTGTCCCGGCGCGCAAGCTGATGGACATCTGCAAAAGCCTGCCGAACGACGTTCTGATCGATATCAAGGTCGACGAACAGAAGCTGTTGGTCAAGGCCGGCCGTAGCCGTTTCACCCTGTCGACCCTGCCAGCCAACGACTTCCCCACTGTGGAAGAAGGCCCAGGTTCGCTGACCTGCAACCTTGAGCAGAGCAAACTGCGTCGTTTGATCGAGCGCACCAGCTTTGCCATGGCTCAGCAGGATGTACGTTACTACCTCAACGGTATGCTGCTCGAAGTGTCGCGTAATACCTTGCGTGCCGTGTCTACCGATGGGCATCGTCTGGCGCTGTGCTCCATGAGCGCAGCCATCGAGCAGGATGAGCGTCATCAGGTCATCGTGCCGCGTAAAGGTATCCTCGAGCTGGCGCGCCTGCTCACCGACCCGGAAGGCATGGTCAGCATCGTCCTGGGCCAGCACCACATCCGTGCGAACACAGGCGAGTTCACCTTCACGTCCAAGCTGGTCGATGGCAAGTTCCCTGACTATGAGCGTGTACTGCCCAAGGGTGGTGACAAGCTGGTCATCGGCGATCGCCAGGCCTTGCGTGAAGCGTTCAGCCGTACCGCAATCCTTTCCAACGAGAAGTACCGCGGTATCCGCCTTCAGTTGGCTGCCGGTCAGTTGAAAATCCAGGCAAACAACCCGGAACAGGAAGAGGCGGAAGAAGAGATCAGCGTGGACTATGACGGTGCATCGCTTGAGATTGGCTTCAACGTCAGTTACCTGCTGGACGTATTGGGTGTGATGACAACGGAACAGGTTCGCCTGATTCTCTCCGATTCCAATAGCAGTGCTCTGCTGCAGGAAGCCGGCAATGACGACTCGTCTTACGTTGTCATGCCGATGCGCCTGTAACCTGTAGCAGGCCAAATGTCCCTTCGACGTATCATGGTCACCGCGGTGCGCAACCTGCACCCGGTGACCCTCTCACCCTCCCCCCGCATCAATATCCTCTACGGCGCCAACGGCAGCGGCAAGACCAGTGTGCTGGAAGCTGTGCATTTGCTCGGGTTGGCCAGATCGTTTCGCAGTACTCGACTCAATCCCGTCATTCAGTACGAGCAGGCTGCGTGTACGGTTTTCGGTGAAGTACAGTTGGGCGAAGGCGGCACCAGCAACTTGGGTGTGTCGCGCGAGCGGGCGGGCGACTTCACTATCCGTATCGATGGGCAGAATGCCAAGAGCGCCGCGCAGCTTGCAGAACTACTGCCCCTGCAGCTCATCAACCCAGACAGTTTCAGGTTGCTTGAAGGCGCGCCGAAGATCCGTCGCCAGTTTCTGGATTGGGGAGTGTTCCACGTGGAACCTCGCTTCATGCCGGCTTGGCAGCGTCTGCAGAAGGCGTTGCGGCAGCGGAACTCATGGTTGCGGCATGGTACACTTGACCCAGCTTCGCAAGCCGCCTGGGACCGGGAATTGTGCCTGGCCAGCGCGGAAATAGATGAATACCGTCGCAACTACATCAAGGCCTTGAAGCCCGTCTTCGAGCAAACCCTGAGCGAACTGGTCGAGCTGGACGGGTTGACCCTTAGCTACTACCGAGGCTGGGACAAGGACCGGGAACTCAACGAAGTACTCGCCTCTTCTCTCCTTCGCGATCAGCAGATGGGCCATACCCAGGCCGGTCCGCAGCGTGCTGATCTGCGTCTTCGTCTGGCTGCTAACAACGCAGCCGACATCTTGTCGCGTGGTCAGCAAAAGCTGGTGGTCTGTGCATTGCGCATCGCCCAAGGCCACCTCGTTAGTCAGGCTCGCCGCGGCCACTGTATTTATCTGGTGGATGACTTGCCGTCCGAGTTGGACGACCAGCATCGCCGTGCACTGTGCCGCTTGCTAGAAGAATTACGCTGCCAGGTGTTTATCACCTGTGTAGATCACGAATTACTGAGGGAAGGCTGGCAGACGGAAACGCCAGTTGCTTTGTTCCACGTGGAACAAGGCCGTATCACCCAGACCCACGACCATCGGGAGTGAAGGCATGAGCGAAAATCAAACGTACGACTCTTCAAGCATCAAGGTGCTGAAAGGTTTGGATGCCGTGCGCAAGCGTCCCGGCATGTACATTGGCGACACCGATGACGGTAGCGGCCTGCACCACATGGTGTTCGAAGTGGTCGACAACTCGATCGACGAAGCCCTCGCCGGGCACTGCGATGACATCACCGTCATTATCCACACCGATGAATCCATCAGTGTGCGCGACAACGGTCGCGGCATTCCGGTCGACGTGCATAAAGAAGAAGGCGTTTCTGCAGCCGAGGTCATCATGACCGTACTGCACGCCGGCGGTAAATTTGATGATAACTCCTACAAAGTTTCCGGCGGCCTGCACGGTGTAGGTGTTTCGGTAGTAAACGCCCTTTCGGAAAAGCTGGTGCTTACCGTTCGCCGTAGCGGCAAGATCTGGGAGCAGACCTACGTTCATGGTGTTCCACAGGCGCCGATGGCCGTTGTGGGCGAAAGCGAAACCACCGGCACCCATATTCATTTCAAGCCTTCGGCTGAGACCTTCAAGAATATTCACTTCAGCTGGGACATCCTGGCCAAGCGTATTCGTGAACTGTCCTTCCTGAACTCTGGCGTTGGCATCCTGCTGAAAGACGAGCGCTCGGGCAAAGAAGAGTTCTTCAAATACGAAGGCGGCCTGCGTGCATTCGTTGAATACCTGAACACCAACAAGACTCCGGTCAACTCCCAGGTGTTCCATTTCAACGTCCAGCGTGAAGATGGCGTGGGTGTTGAAGTTGCCCTGCAGTGGAACGACAGCTTCAACGAAAACCTGCTGTGCTTCACCAATAACATTCCGCAGCGCGATGGCGGTACCCACCTGGTTGGTTTCCGCTCTTCGCTGACCCGTAGCCTGAACAGCTACATCGAGCAGGAAGGCCTGGCCAAGAAGAACAAGGTTTCCACCACCGGTGACGATGCTCGTGAAGGCCTGACCGCGATCATTTCGGTCAAGGTGCCGGATCCGAAGTTCAGTTCGCAGACCAAGGACAAGCTGGTCTCCTCGGAGGTGAAAACCGCCGTGGAACAGGAAATGAACAAATACTTCGCCGACTTCCTGTTGGAAAACCCCAACGAAGCCAAAGCGGTAGTCGGCAAGATGATCGACGCTGCCCGTGCCCGTGAAGCGGCGCGCAAAGCGCGTGAAATGACTCGCCGTAAAGGCGCGCTGGATATCGCGGGCTTGCCGGGCAAACTGGCGGACTGCCAGGAGAAGGACCCTGCCCTTTCCGAACTGTACCTGGTGGAGGGTGACTCCGCAGGTGGCTCGGCCAAGCAAGGTCGTAACCGTCGTACCCAGGCGATCCTGCCGCTGAAGGGCAAGATTCTCAACGTCGAGAAAGCACGCTTCGACAAGATGATCTCCTCCCAGGAAGTGGGCACACTGATCACCGCACTGGGCTGTGGCATCGGCCGCGAAGAGTACAACATCGACAAACTGCGCTATCACAACATCATCATCATGACCGATGCTGACGTTGACGGTTCGCACATCCGTACCCTGCTGCTGACCTTCTTCTTCCGTCAGCTGCCAGAGCTGGTCGAGCGTGGCTACATCTACATTGCCCAGCCACCGCTGTACAAGGTGAAGAAAGGTAAGCAGGAGCAGTACATCAAGGACGACGAGGCCATGGAAGAATACATGACCCAGTCGGCCCTCGAAGATGCCAGCCTGCACCTGGATGAGTCTGCGCCAGCCGTTTCCGGCGTTCAGCTGGAGGTTTTGGTCAACGAGTTCCGTGGTGTGATGAAGACCCTCAAGCGTTTGTCTCGCTTGTACCCGGAAGAGTTGACCGAGCACTTCATCTACCTGCCGGAAGTTACCCTGGAGCAATTGGGCGACCATGCCGTCATGGAGAACTGGTTGGCCAAACTGCAGGAGCGCCTGAGCAACAGCCAGAAGTCTGGCCTGATGTACAAGGCCACCCTGCGCGAGGACAAGGAGCGCAATGTGTGGCTGCCTGAAGTGGAAATCACCTCGCACGGCCTGGCCAGCTACATCACCTTCAACCGCGATTTCTTCGGCAGTAACGACTATCGCACGGTGGTCAACATTGGCTCCAAGTTGTCGAGCCTGCTGGGTGAAGGTGCTTACGTACAGCGCGGTGAGCGTCGCAAGGCGATCGTCGAGTTCAAGGAAGGCCTGGATTGGCTGATGAACGAGACCACCAAGCGTCACACCATCCAGCGATACAAAGGGCTGGGTGAGATGAACCCGGACCAGTTGTGGGAAACCACCATGGACCCAACTGTACGTCGCATGCTCAAGGTCACCATCGAAGACGCGATTGCCGCCGATCAGATCTTCAACACCTTGATGGGTGACGCGGTTGAGCCTCGCCGCGACTTCATCGAAAGCAACGCGCTGTCGGTTTCTAACCTGGACTTCTGATCAGGTTGTAGGTTCACAGAAAAGCTGCACGCTTTCACAAATAGATGACCGGCCGGGCTTCAACCATGGCCCCTGTCGGTCACCATCAAGCCCGCCTTCGCGGGCTTTTTTTTGCCTGGAATTCCTGCCGGGGCGCCCTACTCCGCTCATTGGAAAATGATGCAGATGGGGGGATTTGAGGAAGTGATTTGATGGGGCGCTGGAAGTGCTGAGAGGGTCGGCGGGCGGATCTGAGCAGCAGAGAGATTGAGAGGACTTTAAAACTAATATTTGAACACCTTAATAGTTAATTAAGCGTACGTGTTAAGTATTAATTTGAACAATTTAGTATGGAAATGGAATTTGGTGGAAGTTGCCATTTTGGATTTTTTGTAGATTTCGAAGGGATGTTGGAATAAGATCTATGATCAACTTTTCCGCTTTGCACTGAAGATTTTCAGCCAAATCAGCTGTTTGAAGCGAGAGCTTCAGACCTGATCCAAATTGCTCCAGCGATCACGAAGTGGCCGTTTAGAAATAAAGAGAGCAAGCCGATTGCTTTAGATTCTGATCAGTCATGAGAGTCATGACCAATGAGAGAAAAGGAGACCTGAAAATGTAGAAAAACGCGATCAATCCCGAGAGGACTGACCGCGCTTAGCGAAGCAGACTTGCGTCCTCAGAACCCGCAATGTCTGCTTTTTCGAAGCGACTGTCAATCCTCTCCCATTTTTTCGACCTTAGCGAGGTTACTCGACGGCACAGTGTTGCCTGTCGAAAGGCCTCACTTCGCCCGCCCTGCGCCTTGATTTTTTGGCGCAGCGTCGGCGCTCGTTTCGAGATTTTCGGAGGTGTTTCATGACAGTACGAAAGGTGGTCACGCGGCGGTCCAACCATTACCGCGGCTACTTCCCATCGCTCAAAAATAAAAAGCCTGTGCCCTGGGAGTCCCAGCTCGAAGGCGCTCTTTTTCGGCTTCTTGAGCTGTCTCCTGCGGTCATCGGCTACGTCCCGCAGCCCAGTGAGGAACGTGTTCCATCGCTCCAGGGCTACTTCAAATATTACCCAGACGTACAGGTTTTCCTCGCGGATGGGCGCGAGTGGTGGTTTGAAGTGAAGCCTCACGACCGACTGAAGATTGCCAGCGTCAGGCAGCGACTGGATGCCGCTGAGCGCTACTTCAACGCCACTGCCCGTAACTTTTCGGTGATCACTGAAAAGTTAATTGAAGCTGAACCCCTGGCTACCAATCTTAGAAGGCTGATGTATCACCGGCGCGGTCCAGAGCTTTCGCATCAGGCCTTGGAGGAGGTAATGGCGACCTTCAACGAATGGCCGCCTATGACCGTTGCAGATCTGCTCTACGTGGTTGGTGAGGGGAAAGCCTGGCGCTTGTTAGGCCTTGGGGTGGTGGGCATTGACCTTGATAGGTCAATTGACACTGACTCCCCGGTCTTCCTGCAAGGGGGGCACCGTCATGCAAACCTTTTCCCTTAGGGTGAAATTGGTCGTCATCGTTCGTGGCGTACTGATGGTGCTTGAGAAGAGGCTTATTGACCGGAAGCTGCTCTTTTTCGATGAGCTTGGTGAGCCCACGAAGCTATCCGAGAAGGAGTTCTATGAGGCCTACGAGAAGCGCGAGATCGAGATCTCCGCTGATCAGCCATACCTTGGGAAGGTTCCGTATGTGCGGAACGTCCCTCCAGATATTTCATGCTTCCCCAAAAAACATGGAGATGAGGCATTGCGTCGACGCAAGTATCTGGACGACCTAACTAAGCGCGGTAAATACAAGCTACCGGGTGACGAAGACATGATCAAGAAACTTAGAGATATCGCCAAAAAGATTGGGGATGCGTGCGCACCCTCGGTTTCCACTATTCGACGTTGGGCAGCCAAATACATTGGCCAGAACGTAGTAAAGCTTATCCCTCAGCATGCCAAAAAGGGTCGGGCTGCCGCGATACAGGGAGAGCTCGAAGTTATTCTTGAAGGGGTGATTAATAAAACCTACCTGCAGGATACGATTCCAGCGGTCAGCGTGGTCGTTTCAGAATTCGAAGATCAGATAAAAGAGAGGAACAAAAGTCGTTTGCCTTCGGATCAGCTCAAGATCCCAAGCGGAATGACTGTCCGAAGGTACATCGCCAAGCTGGATCCGTACCTTGTGGATAAGGAGAGGCTCGGAAAACACGCAGCAGACAAGAAGCACCGTGTTGCGGCGGGTGTCCTACGTGTCCATGAGATTTTGGAACGTTGGGAAATTGATCACACCTTGTTGGACGTCCAGCTTGTGGATGAAACCTCGGGGCTGTGCATTGGGCGCCCCTATCTGACGATCGTCCTCGACCGCTTCTCTCGAATGGTGATGGGATATTTG
Organism: Pseudomonas sp. SG-MS2; assembly: GCF_009933855.1. Lineage (NCBI taxonomy): Bacteria > Pseudomonadati > Pseudomonadota > Gammaproteobacteria > Pseudomonadales > Pseudomonadaceae > Pseudomonas > Pseudomonas sp. SG-MS2. The sequence continues at coordinate 73,126 of NZ_MOMO01000258.1, forward strand.
CTCCACCTGTCGGCGCCAAATACGGAAACCGTGCTTCGTGTGATCGAACGCTCAATCCGTCCAAAAGCCGAATTGCTGAAGCGCTTTCCGAAAGTGAGAAATGAATGGTGGGCACGTGGGCTGCCGGCTCGAATAGTCCCAGACAACGCAGCGGAATTTCACGCGGGCGATCTCATCATGGGATTCAACGAGTTGGGTATCGAGATCATGTATCCCGCTTCAAGGGCCCCTCAAAGGAAAGGTGCCGTCGAACGCTTTTTCAGCACACAGAACCTGGGGCTTATCCACAACCTCCCGGGTACCACCTTCTCGAATATCCAGCAGCGTGGCGATTACGACTCGGAGAAGAATGCATGTTTCACGCTCCCTCAATTGGAGGCGGTGGTAGTGAAATGGATCGTCGATGGTTACCACCAGACTCCTCATCGGGGGCTGGACAACAGAACACCGGCTCAAGTCTGGGGGACTAGCGAGGCGAACCATGTCATCAGCCTTCCCGTCGACCTGGACTCGTTGGAGTGCATTCTGGCCAAGCGGGCCTCGGTGAAGGTTCACCATTACGGCATCGAGGTTGCCAAAGTGGGCTACCACTCTACGGAACTTGCTGAGCTCCGTATGCGTTTGGCAGACGGAGAAAAGGTAAACGTCCGCTATCGAGACGAAGCCGGGCACGTTTGGGTTCACGACCGCTTCAGAAACTTGTTCTTCAAAGTGCCCGCCAAAGATGAGCGAATGGCCGGTAAGAGCAGGGAGGTGTGGAAGGCTGCCGAGAAAGCGCTGCGAGAAAAATATAATGAGCAGCCTAGCTTCGAGGCTACGCACAGGTGCTACCAGGAAATTATGGAAGATGCAGACGAGGCCCGCCGTTCGCAGACGCTCAGAAAACGACGCGCAGCTGCCATAGCGAAAATCGACAAGGAGGGTCGAGTGACCGAAAGCACGCCTCCACCCAAGGTACTCGCTGAAGTGGAATGGACCGGTGACTCTATTCCTAACATTCCGCCAGCAGCCTTCAAGGTCTCGGTTCGTCGCCCTGCTGGGAGTTCTAAGCCATGAACGCCATCAATCTGTACGAATGCTACGAGCATGGTGAATACAGCTTTACGCTCCGCGATCGTTTTATTCACAGCCCTCAAGTCGAGCGAGCGTTGACGCGACTAGGCGATATCCACGGCGATAGTCGGCGTACCAGAGCAAGTAAAGGGTTGCTGATCCAAGGTCCAAGCGGAGTGGGCAAGAGCACATTGGTCAAGGAGTACATTCGGTCATTGGAGGAATTGGAGAGCCATGACCCACAGAAGCGGACAGTTCTGTTCGTCGAGATGCCTTCGTCTCCAACCAAAAAGAACCTGGCAGCAGCCATTTTGGCAGAGCTGAAGGATCCCTTCGCAGAGGCACGAGGACATTCGGCAGAGGTTAAATTTGCGCGAGTAGTCCTGCTGCTGAAGAACCTTGGCGTGGAGATGTTGGTCCTCGATGAGGCGCAGCACCTGGTCGATTATCGTCGTAATGGTGCGTATGAGGCAGCAGACTGGATCAAGAGTCTGATGAATGAAACCAGTATCGCGTTTGTTCTGATTGGGCTGAAGCGCACCGAAAATCTCCTGCTAGCAAACGAGCAACTGCGACGCAGGTTTTCGGCCACGGTGGCATACGATCGCTTCACCTTCTCCGCTAATACGTCTCTTCATTTCGTGATGTTGTTGCAGGCAATCGAGGGCGAACTGCCTGTTCAAACCATCAGTTTTGTAGAGCCAGCGATGATTAAACGCTTCTACCTGGCTTCCTATGGATTGATCGACTACCTCATCAAGATTGTGGACAGGGCTGTTTGGCTGGTTCAAGTCCAGGACCTTGTCGGGATTGAACTTCCTGTGCTGGCCCAGGCTTTTGAAGACGAGGTTTGGAGCTACGCCACCGAGGATCGAAACCCCTTCAGTGCGAGCTTCAATTTCCAGCCTCTGTTCGGGAAGCGGGAGCCGTTTGAGACGTTCGAAGAGAGCAGTACCTGACGGCCAAGGGCCGGGCTTATCGGCCCGGCTCTACTCCCCTGATTTTTATGTCTTCGATTTCATGGATGTGTAGGAATGTTTGGTCTTTTAATCAACCCACGACCACACCAAGACGAAAGTCTTTTGGGGTACCTGCAGCGCCTGGCGAAAGCCAACGGATTACCCAGAAAGGAACTGCTCACCGCCTTTGCACGAGCCGACGAGACCGATGTTGCGGACTGGCTGCAGATGATGGAAGGACCACTGAGCTGGCCTGCGGTATCTGCTGAGTTTCGTGATCCAAGGCCCAAGGGGGTCAAGTTATGGACGACTCATCACGCTCGTTACTGTCCGATCTGTTTGGGCGAAGCCGGTTATTGGAGAGAAAGCTGGGGCTTGACCCTGGTTACGACGTGTTCTGTCCACGGCACTGAACTCCACGGGCGGTGCCCCAACTGTCTGAAGGAAACCGATCCAAGCGCAATGAGTGCGAATAGTTGCCAAGCGTGTGGCACCTCATTGAGTGGGACCAATTTTGAGATCGCGCCGGCGAGTGATACGGCCGCCTGGCTCACCTCTGGCTTTGAAGATAGGTTTTACGCCGACTCGTTGCCAGCTGACGCGGGATTGGCGGCCCTCACCTACGAACAGTTTCACGAGTTGTCATCGCGTCTCGCTGTCAGAAGTTTGCCTACGGAAAGAACCCAGCCGCTGAAGGTTGCTGATTCGGGTTCGCTAGAGATATCGCGGCTTATGGCAAACGCGGCGGGCGTGGTTCTCATGAACTGGCCTCTCGCATTCAGAGAACTGCTGAGTGGCCTCAAGGCAGTCCATTCCGATAACGAACATTGGACGCTCAGCAGATCGTTCGGCCCGATATACCACGACATCCACCGTGATCTGGATGACTCTTGTTTTGACTTTCTTCGTCGAGAGTTCGAATCATTTCTGCAGCATGCGTGGGAAGCACCGTTAGCGAAGCGAAATCGCAATTTGAGTGAGGAGACGATTGAGAGACATCGTTGGGTGTCGTTCGATTCTGCTGCTGAAGCTTGTGGTCTCGGGGTATCAGTCATAAAACGCCTTCATCAGGAGGGACAAATCGCCTATCGGGAGAAGGTCCATGAAGATCGAGTCTTTACGGTCGTGGACCTGGATCATTTGAAGGCAATCTCGCAGCATCTCCAGGGCGTGGCTGATATGAAAGAAACCTCGACTTTGCTAAGCCTCTGTCGCAATCGGGTTAGGCAGCTGCTAGCTGGTGGTACCCTCCAGTTCTTTGGTGGAGAACCGCGCCCAGGCGAAAGGTGGCTGATTGACTGCCGCTCGATCAACGAATTGATTGATGAGAAGCTGCCTACCAGCTCTGACCAGAGCCTGGTGTCGATCAACTACTTGGCCAAGCATTCTCTGCCCAAGGGGGGTGGGTTGGTCGAGTTGGTTCAGGCAATACGTGCAGGTGAACTTCGCGCTTACGGCCCAGCTGAGAATGGCTCGGTTGCGGTAGGGGCGTGGTTACTCAAGCCGCAAGATTTTGCAGCGTGGCAACAAGCCCGAGCTGAGAACAAGAGTCCGGTCTTTCCCGGCCTGTCGGTAGTCAAGGCTGCTGCGCTGTTAGGCGTCAAAGAACAATGCGCATACGCGTTCGTTCGACTGGGTCTGCTATGGAGCACTGCTGTCGAACGAGGCCGGCGTACGCAATTGATGGTTAAGCCTCAAGCCATCGACAGATTCAGGCGTGGCTATATCTTGGGACCGGAGATTGCGGTGTATTTGGGGAAGTCGACCAGGGAGGCGTTCAAGCACCTTTGGGAGGCCAGGTTTCGCCCCGTTGCGGGGCCATCCATTCCAAACGCGGCTTGCCGGCAGTACGTTTGGGTAAGAAGCAAAAAGCTGATCGATTACCTCGCAAGTGAAGCCGCCCAGATCGACGATCCTGAAGCCATCACGTTTTTATCCACACCGATCGCTCAGCCTCGTGATTGCCGATTCAGGCATGTGGGATCAAGATAGTTAGCACGCTTTCTTTCTTGATTGCTAAAATCATCGAACCCATTTTGGAGAATCTTATGTCCCGTCTCGCTGAATTCCGCCTGCTCGAACAACAGCTCGCAGCCCAACTGGCGGAGCTGGAAGCGCTGAAAAATGACTCTGCCCTGAAGCAGGAAATGGAATTTGAAACGAAGCTGCGCAGTTTGCTCAACGAGTATGGCTACGGCCTGCGCCAAGTGGTGCTGATCCTCGATCCGCAAGCGGTGGCTTCCACTGATATGGCCCCAAAAACCTCTCGGAAACCACGCGAAGTAAAGGTCTACAAGAATCCACACAGCGGAGAGGTTGTTGAGACCAAGGGTGGTAATCAGCGTACGCTTAAGGCCTGGAAAAACGAGTATGGCGCTGAGGTAGTCGAGTCTTGGCTCGCCAATTGATTGCACTGCAGGCGGCTTCTGGCACGAGATGAATCGTGGTGCGCCCCGAATGCAAATTCCCATTCTGGGGCGTGACGAAATTTTCTGCGGGTGGTGGTGACACACAGTTTATGCGCATTAAATAGAGGTCCACTTCAAAAAATGGACTCTCCAAAATGCGGAATGCTCTCGTCTCAATCTCAGTGAACACCATCGCAAGCCTCCTGACTGCGCTTGTGCTTCACTGGATCACCCGTCCTCTTTCCGACCTCTCCATTCAGCCAATCACGGCCTCAAACTCTGGATCCAAGAGCTCTTCGTGCTCTTCGTAGATGAGAAATCTGGACCAGACAGCACGTTTCTGAACCACCCCATCAGAGCAAGCGTTCCCCTGGATTGAGCTATCTGGTGACGATTCGTTGAGTTTCTTCTCACTGCTAGGAAGAGCTCTGATTAAAAATTCGTGCTTCCTCAGAGGCTTAGCGATGGTGTCTGTAGAGGCTTTTCTGGAATGACGAGTAAGCTCCTGATGGAGGCGTTTTCTGCACTCCATCCCTCACGGGGACCGCTTGTCAAATCGAAAGGCCCTGCTATACAGTTCTTGTCAAAGGATTTGTCAAATGATGTAGAATCCGGTCCCTCGTTGGGCGCGGTGGAGGAGTTAACATGTCAGAACGCGAAGGGGTCTTAGCAAGGGCGCCGCTTATCTATGCGTTGAGCGTAATCAGATTTGCCCCGATTCTTAAGCTGCCAAAGCTGATCCCAGACATTCAGCACACGATCCGTCAGAGCCTCCCGGGCTTCTTCCAGATGGTCAAGGGCGTGCCGCCTGGGGTGATGCACAGCGGAGAACCGAATTCTTGGGCGTTCCTTAATCGGGATGCTGACTACGCGTGCGTGCTGGCCATGGATCACATGATCCTGCAAAGCACAAATTATCTTCATTTTGATAACCACTTAGCGCTTTTCCGTGAGTGCATTGAGGCGCTGGTAGGGCAAGCAGGTGCATTGGATATCACCGCTATCGGGATGCGGTACGTCGATAAAATTGAACCAGCTGAAGGTGAGACCCTAGCCGACTACCTTCCGGAAGCCATGCTCCCACTTAAATGCGATGAGCTAGCGGCGCATGGGAAAGTCCCCAAGGAGCAGCTTGGAATCTCTACTACCACCTACCATCTAGATCCGGAGTATCTGCACATCAGATGCTGGCGGCAGACTGGTATGTGGATACCGGAAGATTTGGTCGAGCCGGCCATGGTTTTCGAAATTGCTAAGCAATCGAGGAATTCATCCAAGCATGGTGCTCCTCTGCAAGGTGCATTTGTGCCTGTTAGCGAAAATGGTGCTCTTCTCGATACGGATGCGCATTGGCCGCTGCAGTTAGCCGAACGACTGGGAACCGAGGAGATCTGCACGAGACTCGACGGTTTGCATAAGACTGCTAACTTTGCTTTTAGGACAGTCGCGAAAGATCATGCCTTTGAGGTTTGGGGGAAGGCGAAATGACTACAGCAATGAATGGGCAATGGATTGATCCTACCGGGGCTGCTGTAAGCAGATCTTCTACTTGGGAAAACCCTGAAATTGCTCCGCGTGTAGGTAGCACGACAGCAAACCCTGTATTGGCGATTGCTTTCACAGCGATGCTGGCCGTTTCGGTAGTAGTCGCTCCTGGGACTGCCTCCCTGCCCTATCCACAACTTATCGGCTCAGCAGGCATGAGCTTTCATGGCGTGCATGCTGGTGCCTGGACCGAGGTGGACACCAGCCAGGATGCCAATGTTACCGAAGACGTAGCGCCGGCCTTAATCGAGGAGCTTAGGAGCGACTTCAAGTTGTCAGATAGCTCCATCGCGCAGATCTTCAACGTGTCTCGTCAGACCGTGTACAATTGGCGGACTGGAAAAACCGCCACTGGTTTTCCCGAGAGGCTTGCGGCTTTAACTGAGGCGTTGCGCCAAGTTAACGCCGAAGAAGCGCAGTATCTGCATCGGGTGCTTTTCTATCCAACCGCCGATGGCCGCCTGATTCAGGATGCGCTTTCGGATGAAGCGTGGAATCGAAATGGCGCTAAAGGTGTGTACGGAATGGTTGCGGAGTTGGCTGGCAAGGCGCAGCAGCTACGTGATAGGGACCTCAAAACCATCGCCAGGTTAGAAAAATCGGGCGGTTCGAATTTGGTTTGATTATGGCTGATACACCTGAGCAAGAGATCGTAAGTGCCATTAGCGCTGCTGGTTGGCTGCAAGGAGATACCGTCTCAGGTGACGCCTTGATTGAACACATATCCGAGGAGGTCCTGAAAGGCCAATTCGAGGGGGTGGCTCCAGCTTATTGGATGTTGGCCTCCCATTCCTGCACGGTGCATGCACGCAACCTTTGTGATGCGCCGTGGATAGAGTGGATTGCCGTTAAGGTAAAGAAAAAGGCCTTTGATAAGCAGCTGCACGCCCTCAATCCACGTACGCTGCACCTGCAGCACGCGGAAAAGCAGGTTTTGGAGCTCAAGATTCACAAGCGTGTGTGGACCAAGAGAGCCGTGCTTCCGACGCTCCACCGAAATCCGGTAATCACGCTGAGCGAAGAAAACGGTCAGTATTTCTCATACTGGATGTCCCACCATTACAACCGTATTGCGATGCCGGACGAGTTGGTCAACCGCCTGAAGGCAGACCAAGGTGACGACGGCATGAAGGGCATCGCCGTGCTTGTCGACGATTTCCTCCATCAGAACAACCAATTTTTCGCTAGTGCTTGGGTTTCCTTCAACCCCAAGGGCGAGATTCGCGACCCGGCTGAGCCCTACGAGGTGGTGTTCCGGTTTTTGACCAAACGAGAGCACGCCAGGCGCGCAAATGAGCTGCACGACCAGCTGAATGAATTGCTCGGGGTGGCCAGAAATCTCAACGATGGGCTGTACTTCGGTGGAGCAGACGTCACGGTGCTCCAAGACTTTACCATGCTCGATGCGGAAGACTTCGTGCGGTACAACCTTCACGACTGGCTCAGTGTTGGGGATACCGATGAAGATGAAGAAGGTGCCGATGATGCTGACTGAGCTGCTATCGGCCTCCCCTTTAGGATCTGGGTTTGACCTTAGCTGACCGGCTGCTCTACAAACCAATTGATTTTCTCCGGAGCCGGTGTCACTGTCGCTCCAAGAATAGCCCCCACGCCTCGGGCAGGTCCCAGACCTGTACTGCGCACCAGGGGGTTAGTTGTTTCTAGGGCCCGCCCAGGTCGATCAGGCATGCTTTGGGCGGGCCTCAAACCAGTGGGTGACCACCAAAAGGGTCAGTTAGGCCTACTGCTGCCTATCCTCGCTCGTTACCATCCAGAGACCCTCTATTGATACGGTTTCAGCAAAGATGGATGTCTATAAGGTCCGCATCGAAGACACAGAAAGCAAGATCATCGACAAGGAAGGTTTCGAGGCCGAGACCTTCCGCAGAGATCCATGGTACCAGCCTGGAAGTGCCGGCAAGCTAGCTCAGTTTGCTGTATGCCCGGCATGCGACAACCCTGTCCAGCTGGTTGGGCTGTATGAGCTACCGCCTAAGGAAGGTCTGAAAAAGACTTCCCGAATCTGGTGAAATACGCCGATCCCGCCAGCCGAGTTTTTCCATGAAGCAGATGACCTTCGCCGACGCCGAGTACGCCGGCAAGCGCAAGCAGACCCGTAAAGAGCTGTTCCTGATCGAGATGGATCAGGTGGTGCCGTGGAAAGGACTGATTGCCTTGATCGAGCCGCATTACCCCAAGGGCGAAGGTGGTCGGCCCGCCTATCCTCTGCTGGCCATGCTGCGTATTCACCTGATGCAGAACTGGTTTGGCTACAGTGATCCGGCAATGGAGGAAGCGCTGTACGAGACGACCATCCTGCGCCAGTTCGCCGGGTTGAGCCTGGAGCGCATTCCCGACGAAACCACCATCCTCAACTTCCGTCGCTTGCTGGAGAAACATGAACTGGCAGCCGGCATCCTCGGCGTAATCAATGGCTACCTGGGGGATCGCGGCCTGTCGCTGCGCCAGGGCACTATCGTCGATGCCACACTGATCCACGCGCCCAGCTCGACCAAGAACCAGGACGGCAAGCGCGACCCGGAAATGCACCAGAGCAAGAAAGGGAACCAGTATTACTTTGGCATGAAGGCGCACATCGGCGTAGATGATGAGTCGGGGCTGGTACACAGCGTGGTAGGCACGGCAGCCAACGTGGCGGATATCACCCAGGTCGACAAACTGCTGCACGGTGACGAGAGCGTCGTCTGCGCCGATGCCGGCTACACCGGCGTCGAAAAGCGCCCCGAACATGCTGGCCGCGAAGTGATCTGGCAGGTCGCAGCACGCCGCAGCACCTACAAGAAGCTCGATAAACGCAGCGCCCTGTACAAAGCCAAGCGCAAGATCGAGAAGGCCAAGTCACAAGTGCGAGCGAAGGTCGAGCACCCGTTTCGAGTGATCAAGCGCCAGTTCGGTTACGTGAAGGTGCGCTTCCGTGGCCTGGCCAAGAACACCGCTCAGCTGGTGACGCTGTTCGCGCTGTCGAACCTATGGATGGCGCGCCGACATTTGCTGACTACCGCAGGAAAGGTGCACCTGTAATGCGGAAAATGGCTGCTGCGAGGTGCTCGCGGCGGCCAAAAACGGAGAACTGAGCGGGTTACCTGGTCGATTTTGATCGACGGCCCGCTTTCAAAAGCAGCGAGGGCTGAAGTCGACCGGAAATACAGGGTTACTTCAGACCTTCCCTAACGTGAAGAACCCATTCGGGAAACATGCTACTAAGAGCATTCGCGGCATCGCTCCATTTGATAGTGAGGCCCGTAACGATTGCCCGTACTTCCAGCCTCGCCAGCACAAGAAAACAGAACGAAAAACCAGGTTTGACGGCGTCCCACGGAAGATTCTCAAGCTATTGATCGAACAGTTCGATCGCGTGGTTTACATCCTGGAGAAAGAGACCCAACTGGTCCTTTCCGAGAACGCGTTGAGAGGCATGCTGCAGCGTTACAAGGGAGAGCGTGGCTACCTCTATACCGGCGCGACGCTTCGCAATGTGCCATGGATCTTTGCTTACATGTCGGACGCCACCCGCCTGTTTGGCCAGAAGGTCATTGGAAATGCTGAGCTGGTGAAAGCTATTGCCGCTGAGGTGCCAGGGGCGGAAATCAGCAGCACTGGTCGGCTGGAATCGAAGAAGGTGCCTGGTTCGAAGGCGGCATATTTTGATCTCAAAATGAGTTTCATCCGCCATCGAATCGTCAAAGACAGTGAAGCGTCCGGCTTGGTTGAAAGCATGGAGTTTGTAGTGTCACAGCCTCGCGGAGGTGAGCTTGAGCACATTCACAAGGAAGTCATCAAATTCGATTCGGCTTGGTTCGAATCCCTTATCCGGATGCCGGTTGATCATCCTTATCGCAGAATGGATAGAGTGAAGATGGCCCGGGAGGAACTGGGCGATCTGCTGGAGCTGACTCAGGCCTGAGGAGGCCTGTTGTAAACCACTTTTTTTCACTGTAACCACAGTGGTTTACAGTGAAAAAAAGTGGTTTACAACGTAGCTACGACACGCGCCCTGGCCACTCCCCAGGCCAGCGCGCTCCTCATTGATTCGTTCAGTCGGGCGTCGAACACCTATGCTGCTCGGGGCCTTGCCACGCCGCGGTGTCCTATAATTCATCTTCAGCTGAATGGAGCAAAATGTTGTGAAGCGCACATTCATTGGAATGGTCGAGGCTGGTGAGCCACTGATGAGGCAAGCGCTTGAAGCTATCCGACAGGCCCACGAAGCGGAGGCTGCTGGATTGCCAGACCTTGAGGTACAGCGTCTTCACCCATTGGCAGATTCGCTCTATCAGGCGGTCATTGATTTTCAGCTCCTCAAAGCAGGTAAACCACCGTCGACTATCCAGTGAGGACCTGCCGCTACATGACGAAAAAGATGCCAGCTCTTCTCCCCGACCACCCCATGTATACCGACGCAGTGGATGCGATGAAGCAATACCACGAGGCGCAGGCTTCTGGCTCATCTGCCGAAGAGGTTGAGCGCCTGCGTCAAATCGCAGAATCACAATTTCGGGCTGTCAGCGAGTATCAGCTCAACGCTCTGGGATATCAGTCTCGTCGTCCGCACTGAAGGGATAACCGATCCGGAGGTAGCTTCAGAATCCATCAAGCCAAGCGGAAGACTCACGACGCGGTCCGATTGATCAGCGAGACGGTCGGGAGGGTTTGCACACAGCCCCAAAAAAAAAGCAGCTCCCGAGAGCTGCTTTTTTCTTACTCCCCCTTTTTGTGCTTGTGGGGTTTCAGGTCCGGATGGTCCTTCTGCTTTTCAGGGGTGACTCGCTGCCTTTTGTCCGGAGTGCCATCTTCATTGGTGCGCTTTGGGCCTGGCTTGATGCTCATGCAAAACTTCCTTTTCCGCTTGGGTTGTTGAATGCAGCTATGTAATTAGTCCAGCTTCTCTCAGCTGTCAAAGCAGGCTGGTGCAGAACCGCCTGGCCGATGATCCGGTCCACATCGAACATTCAGAGGCCAGAATAAGAGCCTCCGACAAAGGGCTTACAAGGGGCAGTGAAATCCAGCGCTGAGCGATACGAAGACGTCTGGACGTTCATCATGCCGAGCACGGTGTGGAACAGGTTGTCGTGGCTCAGCGGTGACGTGGTTTGAGCTTTCAAACAACCCACGTTGACCTTTTCGCTCTTCGCGAGCGAGTCAGACATCCAAAGTACCAACGGCACCTTTGTTTGCTCGTCAGGAGCCATCGCGTAAGGCAGCCCGTGTAGATAGAGCCCACCCTCCCCCAGCGATTCGCCGTGGTCCGAAACGTACATCAGCGCAGTGTCGAACTTGGTGTTGGCCGCCAGGATATCGATGAGATTTGCAGTCACATAATCGGTGTAGAGGATTGAGTTGTCGTAGGCATTGACCACCTCCTCCTGCTTACATTTGTCGAGCTCGTTGGTCTCGCACACCGGTGCGAATTTCTTGAATTGCGAGGGGTAGCGCTTGTAGTAGGCCGGGCCGTGACTGCCTTTGTAGTGGAGCACCAGGACAGCATCGCCTTCCTGGCGCTTGATGAAGTCTTGCATCTCCGTGAGCAGCACCCCGTCCTTACACTCCTCGCTGGTGCACAGTTGGGAATCCGCGTGAGAGGCAGCCTTGTGGTTGGGAACCCTGTCGCAGACCCCTTTGCACCCCGAGTTGTTGTCAGTCCACATGACACTGATGCCAGCGCGTTGAAGCACGTCGAGCAGCCCTTCTCGGCTCTTGGCCAAGCCATCTTTGTACTGGGCCTTACCCACGTCCAGGAACATGCATGGCAGCGAGACCGCGGTAGCGGTACCGCAGGAGCTCACGTTCGTGAAGCTAATGACATTTCGCTTTTCTAGTTCCGGATTCGTTTCACGGGAGTAGCCGTTGAGGGAGAAGTTGGCGGAGCGAGCGGTCTCTCCTACTGCCAGTACCAGCAGCCTGGGTTTACGAGCCGCACCCTGTCGATTAACTACCGCATCAGTACCAATGGCCGTCAGCGTTTTAGGTGAGGCCAGCTGACGCTTCAGGTACCCATGGCCAGCCGCAAACAAGTTGGTAGGTACCAGAATCAGCCGGATCTCCCGATTGTTGCGCAGCAAGGAGGCATACGACTGGTACTGACTCAACGCGATGCCAGATAAGGTCAACAGAGCGAGCGACAGAGCAATGAACCTGCTGACCAAAGCTTTGGCCCAAGGCTTGCGCCGGAGGGGAACCCGGGCAATCAGGTAGACGGGCAACACCCCAACCATTGCGACCCAAAGACCGAGCTTCCAATTCAGCAGCTCGGTTGCCTCAGCGACGTCGGTCTCCACAACGTTGGTGAACATTGTGTAATCGATCACGATGCCGTAGGCATTCATGAAGTAACTCGCAAAAGACGCGCTGATCAGTACCAGGCACAGTATGGGTTTGGCCAGCCGCCCCCATGACAGCAAGCTCAGAACGGTAAACACCCATGCGAATACTATGACTGGGAGGCTAGCCGCTAGCTGCCAGTTCACTTCATCGGTTTTGAATACCAGCTTCCAGAGCACGTTCCAGAGCTCAGCGTTCGCGAATAGCAGTAACCAAAAAGTCACCAGGCCGATTAGCAAATTAGTACTGATGCCTTTCTGCCGCGCATTGCGAATAGCAAAGATCCATTTGCTTAACAGGGTGTGAACAATGGATTTGGAAGGTGTCATTATCAAACTCTGGAAGCTGCTTATCCATGGCGGTAGCTATGGAGTTAGCGGGAGCTACAAGGCAAACCGTCGACAGATGCTGAGCGATTGCGCAATGTGCGGAGCGTCAGAGGCCTTAGGCCCCTAGGCGTTGGGGACGCTTAGTATGTGTGAGGCATAGGGATAAAAAGAGAAATGAATCTCGCTGAGCGCATTATTTCCGGGACCTGATAACGACACGATGACCTCGGGATTACAATGCTGACAGAAATCCAATTACTGCTGTTTTGATTGTCATTGATCACGCTATGATCAAAATTAGGGGAATACTACCCACCAAAAGCAATGCTCCGCTCAGCTAGATAAATTTAATTTCACAAACAAAACGGTTTCGTTTTGTCGTAGGCTAATTTTGAACTTTCAATTCAACTTACAAGTCTTTCTCGCGAGCAGAACATAATTTTCAACTTTTGCTCGTTAATATGTCACCCATCAATGAGGGGCGAATACCATGAGCTTTTTCAAAAACATCCTGGGCGGGCACCATGGCCGTGGAAACCACGGTGGAGGCAAGCACCACAGCGGGGGACATGGGGCCGAGCAATATGATCGCCATGGCCGGCAGCAGGGCTGCGACGGCGGTAATCAGGTGTATGACGGCGGGCGCCCTCCCACTCCTGCCCCCATCAAAGATCTGCAGGGCTGCAGGCAGTGCCGGACGGCCAACGATCCGTCAGCACGCTTTTGTCTAAACTGCGGAACACCGCTATCGAGTGGTTGCACCGCCTGCGGCTCGCTGCTGAGTGCAGGAGCAAGATTTTGCAGTCAGTGTGGCCAAGCGACGCTCTAAGGCTAGGTAGACAGGAAGGCCAACGAGACCACAACCCTGCGCAAGGAGAAATACGTGGGTTCAAATCATGACCATGGCAGCGCTGCAGTACGCGAGGGGCATCAGAAGAAGCTAATCATGGCGCTCGGCTTGACTGGCAGCTTCATGATTGCAGAAGTGATCGGTGCGTGGATTACCGGCAGCCTGGCGCTGCTGTCGGACGCATCTCACATGTTCACAGATACTGCCGCCTTGGCGATCTCACTGATTGCACTTCAGATAGCCAAGCGGCCGGCGGATCAGAAAAGAACCTTCGGCTATGCGCGCCTGGAAATTCTGGCTTCGACGTTCAACGCCGTGCTGCTCTTCCTGGTGGCGATGTACATCTTGTATGAGGCCTACCAGCGCTTCTTCATGCCGGCGGAGATCGCTACCGGAGCGATGATGTGGATCGCAATCGCCGGCCTGATCATCAACCTAATTTCGATGCGCCTTCTGGCATCTGCGAGCAACGAAAGCCTCAACGTCAAAGGAGCCTACCTCGAAGTTTGGAGCGACATGCTCGGCTCGCTTGGCGTAATCATCGCGGCACTTATCATCCGCTTCACCGGCTGGACCTGGGTCGACACGATTGTCGCTGTGGCGATCGGCCTTTGGGTTCTGCCGCGGACGTGGCAGTTGCTTCGCGAAAGCCTGGGGATCCTCATGGAGGGTGTCCCGAGGGGGCTCGACGTTACGGCAATCGAGGCCACCATCCTCGGAGTAGATGGCGTGACGGACGTTCATGACTTGCACGTGTGGGCTGTCAGCAGTGGCAGTAACGTGATGACGTCGCACGTAGTGGTTCGGGATTCTGCAGATGGGGATGCTGTGTTGGCGGCCGTCGTGGATGCTGTCAGCGATGCATTCGAAATCCATCACTGCACCATCCAGATCGAGCGGGCAGCTTTCCACGAGAGCGTTCCCTCACCCTCGCACTGACCGATCGGTAAACACCATGCAAACACATCACCCTCCTGGCTGAGGGTGATGTTGCAAAAAAAATGCGGTGAGGGATGCCGTAAACGGCAGGAGCGCTTCAAGGGGGTTGGTGAATGGCTTCGCCTGCCCTCGTCAACAACCTCCAGAAGGCTCAGCGATGGCCTGGATCATCACGAAGTACCTACTCACTGCCGGTATAGTGATTCTCGTGTCAGAGCTGGCGAAACGCAGCGACAAGCTGGGCGGCTTGGTCGCCGCCCTACCCTTGGTCACGGTCGTGACGTTGGTCTGGCTCTATTTAGAGAACCAGAGCATGGAGAAGATCTCCAACCATGCTTGGTACACGTTCTGGTACGTGCTTCCGACCCTGCCGATGTTTATTGCTTTTCCATTGCTGCTACCTAAGCTCGGCTTTTGGCCGACACTGATCAGCAGCATCCTCATCACAATGGCCAGCTTCGGAGGCTTCGCCATACTGCTGCGCCGGTTCGGCATTGAGCTTCTATGATCCGGTGGCCGCAGGGATCATCTTGATGAGTCTTAACGGCTATTAACACACTCGCCCTTCACCAGGTAGCGAACCATGTGCAGTTCGCCTTTCGAGTCTTCGTAGGTCATCATGCTTCTTACATTACCGCAGTACCGCACATTGGGTGATACATACACCAACTTACCAACGTCCAGGTCCATGCCATAGGCGTAGTCTTCTAGTTGAGGCATGGGCTTTTTTACGCGTTGAGCATAATCCGCTGTAGCCTCTCTAGCAGTACGCTCGATGTGTTTATTGATCTCCATACCGCTTTGGGCATTGGCTGTTAGTGATGTAAAGAGCATAAACACGGCGATCGCTGATACAGTAGTGTTCATAAGAAGTCCCTTAATAAAAAAGCGCCCGTAGGGGGGCGCTAAAATTCACCTACCAAAGGAGCGTATGGTTTACAGGTGAATGCACTGGCGCGAACAACTGCTCGGTGCTCTTGCCAAGCTGCTTTGAAATGAGACAATTTCCAAAGCAGCGATGCCTCTTCCGCTGCCCTTAAACTAGCAAAGGAGGCTAACACCAAGATGATCGTGCAATTACAATTTGGACATGTAATAGATTGTAAGATAATTATTCGAGAGAATATCGAGCCGCCACGTGAACTAATTTGCAGAAAGGCGCTGCGGTTTGCGGCCGTGCATGGGGTCTGCCTGCGTGGCGCCCTCGATCCAAGGCCAGTACCAGTCCTTGCAAGCTAACGACCGAAATGCTGCCTGTCCTGGCCGATTCCACCTGCCAGGCGAATCTGTCATACACCGCCGCAGGCCCCAGAATCCGCTATGCTTAGGGGTGGAGCCTGCATGACTGTCAGAAATCTTGCGGCTACATTACAAATTTGTAGGATTTCGCCGCGGCCAGCTTCTTCGCGTTAAGATTCAAGCGTCCTCAGGTGACCCGGCGTATGGACAGAGGTAGCGACTACCACATGCCATACCCTCAGCCAAACTTTCGAACAGCCTGCAACCATAATCTTGGCGGATTAGGCCAACTCCTTCCTCACACCTTGAGATAAGTTATGCGCGTTCTAGTTGTGGAAGACGAAATTAAAACTGCCGAATATCTTCAGCAGGGCCTATCCGAAAGCGGGTATGTCGTAGATATCGTGCACAACGGTGTAGATGCTCTGCACTTGTTCAACACTAATGTCTATTCGTTGGTCCTCCTGGACGTGAACCTCCCGGGTATCGACGGCTGGGACCTGCTGGAAACCATCCGTAAGACCAGCCGGGTCCGCATCATCATGCTGACCGCCCGCGGACGCATCAATGACAAGCTCAAGGGCTTGGACGGCGGCGCGGATGACTACCTTGTGAAGCCATTCGAATTCCCTGAGCTGCTTGCTCGCATCCGTTCGCTGCAACGCCGTGGTGATGAGTTAGTCGAGAAGAGCTCGCTGAAAATTGCCGATCTGGAACTCGACTCCGTCCGCCATCGCGTCTTCCGCGGTGGCACACGCATCGATCTCACCACCAAGGAATTTGCGCTTCTGCACCTGCTCATGAGCCGAACGGGCGAAGCGCTGACTCGCTCTCAGATCATCTCGTTGGTCTGGGATATGAATTTCGATTGCGACACCAATGTCATCGATGTAGCCATCCGGCGCTTGCGCTCGAAGATCGATGACCCGTTTGAAACCAAGCTCATTCACACGCTTCGTGGCGTTGGGTACGTTTTTGAGGAACGCGCATGAGGCCATTCAGCCTGGCTGCAAAGCTGGGGTTAAAAGTTGGGTTGATGAGCGCAGCGTTGCTGCTTCTGTTCGCCACCTTTGGCTATCTGATGGTAGGCAAGGCTCTGGAAAGAAATGCCAGAGCAGACCTGGAAGTAAAGATGGCGGGGATGGCTCACAACCTGTCCACCATCCCGGACATCTCCGGCGTCAACGCGGATGCGCATCAGCTTGTCGATTTGGTCATGGGCCACAACAACCTGTATGTGAGCATATTCGATACCTCACAGAATCAGACTCCCCTGCTCTCGATTGGCTCGAAACAGGTCAATCTGGAGGTGCACAAGTTTCAGCCGGCGGCCCAGCCCAAAGAGCACGAATGGCGTGATACGCAGGACCGTCCTCTGCTGAGTGCTTCTCGAATCATGCGTTTGGGCGATGGAACAGAGGTCAGCGTCTATATGACCATGGACCAGTCATCCAGTGAGGCGCTGCTCGATGCGTTGCTGACCTGGGCCTTGATGATGTCCCCCGTCATCCTCGCACTGATCTTGGCCATTGGCTGGTGGACTGTGCGCAGAGGCCTGCTACCACTGACCAAGTTCCTCAAGATCGCCTCGAAAATCTCAACCGAGAGCCTCGACCATCGCCTTCCAACTGATGGGATGCCGGCAGAACTCAAAATGCTCGCCGACGGCATCAACATCATGCTGGCTCGCCTGGATGATGGGGTTCAGCAGCTCTCGCAGTTTTCTGACGACCTTGCTCACGAACTTCGAGCACCGCTTTCCAACCTGATGGGCAAGGCCCAGGTTGCCTTGACCAGAGAACGATCGCTTTCCGAGTACCGGGAGGTTCTGGAGTCGTGCACAGAAGAGCTGGACCGCATGAGCCGCATGGTTTCCGACATGCTGTTCTTGGCCCAGGTCAGTCATCCAGCATCAATGGTGGAGTTCGAATCCGTCTCCTTGGTCGACGAGGTTCAGCGAGTGTGCGATCTCTTCAGCATTTCAGCAGAAGAAGGCGAGATTCAGCTGCAGATCTCCGGCAGTGATGACGTGGTGCGCGGGAACCGTCTGATGGTTCAACGAGCCGTCTCGAACCTCGTGTCAAATGCGATCCGATACTGCCCTCGCGGCCGCACGGTCTTCGTGAAGGTGCAGCATAGTGCGAGCGGTACGACGTTGAGTGTCGGCAACCCCGGCCGCGGTATTGCCAAGGAACACCACGCGCACTTGTTTGAGCGGTTCTACCGTGTGGACAAGAGCCGAGCACGGAGCGAAGGCGGTACCGGTCTTGGCTTGGCCATCGTTCAGTCGATCATGAGCCTGCACCAGGGGTCGGCGAGCGTCGAGGTGACCGAAGAAAACTTCACCTGGTTCCACCTTCACTTTCCCGCAGCCCAGCAACTGCAGCCGGCAATGAACGCCGCTTAAACCGCGCAGACATGATTAGGCCCGTCAATCGACGGGCCTTTTAGTTTGCCTCAATGCATCAGTGCCGGAGGACCACAGTGTCCATGGGCGACCGCAGAATCACTGACTTAATAATCTTCTGTTCGTCAGGACTGGCGTTCTTCCACAGGTGGGAGAAGTACTGAGCATTCACTTTCTCTTGGGCACTTACGCTGCCGGCGGCATCGATCAGGCGCATGGTCGAGTAGACACAGATCAGCGCCAGGATGAAGAACGCCGTGGCGACCACCATCACATAACGCTTGGCCAGCACCGGTGCACGCTTGAGCTCCTGCATAGAGGCGTCCGCGGCCTTTGTAGCTACTGTAAGCTCCGAGATCAGTGGCTGGATGGCGGTGTCAACTCCGCGGCATGCGGCTGAATACGCTGCTGCAGCGGCGCGCAAGGCAACCTCTTCCGCATTCGACCAAGCCTTCTCTGCCTTTCGCACCTCCTCCTGAATCTGCCGGCCGACAGCGTCCACCTGCTCCACCAGTTCGTTCGACCTCTCCAGAACAGCGCTTGAGGTGAGCGTTTGCGAGGTCAGCTCATCGAGTTGGACAGTGAGTTTTTCAGTGCAGCGGCGAAAGTCACTGATAGCAATTGCCCAGGGTTCTATATCATTCATGGCTATCTCCTAGGGCGGCCAACAACGCCGCGCGGAATTAACGCGCTAGATATCAAAATTGTAATTTTAGAGAAGGTTCTTAGTCGCCCTCGACAGTGTTGAGATAGACATGATCCTTCCAGATTTTAAGATTTAACGCACCCTATCCGCTGCCAAAATTACGGAATTGTAATTATTGACTCACCTTGTCGTTAGCTTCGCGCTCCTAAACTACAAACCAACAAAGGCCGCTAATCAGGCAGGTCTAGTATGAACCGAGGTTCAAAATGAAATTTGTCAAATCTATCGCTATTGGCAGCCTGCTGCTGGGTCTCATGGGTACCGCTTACGCTGAAGGCGGCTTCGAGCGAGCGAAACAGTTCAACGAGAACTTCCGAACCGAACAGGCTCGCCTATGGAGCGATGACTCTTCGGACCAGAACAAACAACAAGTCGCTCAAGAGAAAAAGAAAGAAAGCAAGGATGGTAAGGAGCAAACCGACAATTAATCGGCGGTTATATAGGACTTCAAATGACGAAAGTAATCGACAAAAAAGCCAGGGTAAAAACCTGGCTTTTTTGTGCATGGAATTTAGCCTTCGTTCTTGCGAGGCGTTCCCGCATTGCTTTCTCCAGCCAGCCCCTCGGCACCTTGTACGGTACGTTTCCAATGGCAAAGCAGGAGCTGGCTGGCGTTCGCTTCGGTGATCGGGGTGCAAGCCAGATCAGCGGGCAGACCATCCTTGCTGTCTCGCAAGCGTCTGGACAGATAGAACGAGCCATCCTGCGGCCACTGGGCAGGATCCTTGATGTTCTCGGACTTCCCGCTGCTGTAAAACTCCGATGAGTATGAGCGGCGGCCAGGATAGATCAGGGGAGCAGAGTGAGCGGTCTGCACATTCAGCCACGCTTGAACCACATCTCGCTGATTCTGTGGTCGCTCTTCTAGTACTCCGGCGTAGATGATGCCCGCACCGATGATTGGCAACACTAAAGCGCTCGCAGCGGAAGCCCAGGTGGTCTTCGGGCCAACTTCGCTGATCCGTGCGGACAGCAGCAATGCCCAAGCTGGCAGTGCAGGTAGCAGGTAGGTCCACAGAATGTTGCCAGCGAATGTGAAGAAGACCGGTGTCGCCAAGGCCCAGAGCCATAGGTAGGCTTCGAAGCGCTGCATCGATCCACGCTTGCGGATCAGCAGTGGTAGGAACAAGGCCCATGGAAGGAGCGACAATCCGAGCTGGATCCAGATGGTGCCATATGGCTTTGCATGAGCACTGCCATACAGGTCGCCCGCCCAGTTACTGACGACGTAGCGGCTCCAGTGCTCACCAACGAAGAAGTACTCCATGAAGCCGGGCGTTTTCATCTCGGCCGCGACATACCAAGGCACGGATATACCGAACATAAGCACAAGGCCGCTGATCCAGGGAAGCTTCAGTACCCGTCCCCATTCCTTGTAGATAACGAACCAGGCGAATGCCGGCGCCCCCATAAGCACCAGGGTCAGCGGCCCTTTGGCAAGCAAGCCCAGCCCGAGACCTGCGAACATCAGGTAGGCATCCGCCTTGCTGGCGCACTTCATCCAACGCCAGAAACCGTAGCTGGCCAGCAGAATCGAGAACGACAAAACAGGGTCAGTCAGCACAACACCGCTGGAGACCAGGCCAAGGGTGGTGCTGGAAAAGATAATGGCAGCCCAGATTCCGGCGTTACGAGAAATCTGCTGCGTGCCGAGTTTGATGATGATGAAACAGCTTGCCAAGTGCAGTAGCCACGCTGGGAAACGCGCAGCGAACTCGTTAACACCGAAGACCGTCATGCTCGCGGCCTGGGTCCAGAAGGACAGCGGTGGCTTGCCCCAGAACGGTACCCCGTAATCGAACATAGGCGTGATCCAGTCATTCAACTCGACCATCTTGCGAGCCATTTCAGCGTAGCGAGCCTCCGATGTGTCCATCAATGGGTAGATGCCCAGCCCCACCAAACGCAATAGCAGTATCGAACCCAGGACCCACCACAGCGTCCTCTCGTTCTTCAGGCTCAGCATTTCTTACCCTCGATCGAAGCCATCGAAGGGTGGAGTGACACTGGATCCGCCTTGCTGCTATGCTTCAGGAAATAGAGAGGCCGGCGCTTCACTTCCGCGAGTGTCACGCCAAGGTACTCCCCCACCATGGCGACACCGACGCACATGAATGAAGCCATTCCGACGAGCAGGTGATGGATGTCGAAACTGCCAGCCACGAGCGACGCAAGCATGTAGCAGATGCTGGAGACGAAAAGTCCGAAACTGATGAGGCTGAAGATGCGCAGCGGTTTGCGAGAGAAGCTGACGATACTCTCGATGGCCAGATTGAACAGGCCAGCTGCATTCCACTTGGTGCTTCCGGCATGGCGAACAGTACGATTGTAGGGTAGTTCGATGGTACGAAAGCCTACCCAGCCAATCATGCCTTTGAGAATCCTGGAGCGCTCGTCCAGCGCCCGCAGTGCTGCCAGCGGAGCAGGTCCAATCAATCGGAAATCACTGACATCGGTCGGCATGTCCACCTTCTCCACCAGGCGATGCATGACCCAGTAGTATGCCCGGGCACTCATGCGCTTAAACCACGAATCACCGATTCTCAGGTTACGCTGCATGTTCACCACGTCGTAGCCGCGTTGCCAGTAGTCCACCATGGCCGCGATGAGCTCTGGTGGGTCCTGCAGGTCGACATCAATGAAGATCAGCGCACTGCCACGGGCATGGTCTATCCCGGCGCTCAGTGCAGCCTCTTTGCCGAAGTTGCGACTCAGAGACAGGTAACGTACAGATGACCCATCCTGATAGTGGCGAAGAATGTCGGCCGTCCGGTCTTTACTGCCGTCGTCGACATAGAGGATTTCGCAGGAGACGGATAATCGCTTCACCACGCGGGTGATGCGCTGGTGGAACTCGGGGATGGTTTCCTCTTCCTCGAAGCAAGGGACCACAATGGTTAACAACGGATCAGGGCGCTCGGGAAAGCGATGTAATGTCTGCATGATTGAATGTCCAAAAACGATGTGCAATGAATCCAAGTGCAGTGAGGCTTAAGGTCACTACGATTTGGGAGATGAGAGGTGACAGATTCGACTTGATGAGGACCCACATACCCACGCCATTGCCGAAGTTTGTGGCTAACACGACCAGTGCAAACCTGACAGGCTGAAACTTACGAGAGCCATCTGCCACAAAACAGAGCGCCCGATTTCCAATAAAGCTTGCAATGGCTCCAACCATGCCGCCACAGATACTGGCCAGCAACGGAGTAGCGAACTCTGTCGTAACCAGCACCAGGAACACCGCATAATGGAATCCCGTTGCTATGAAGCCGATTCCCAGATAACGAATCAGTAAGTTAATAAGAGGTTTGGTTTGATTGTCCATTGCCAAAGCCTATGGAGGCAAAGGTGAAAAAATAGTGAAATAAATGTAAATGCGCAATTAGCTGGATCCATATATGGCAAGAAATAAAGTGGCGCACTACGATAGCACGGCACAATATCAAAGGGATTACTTGAAAATTACGCTTTCGAAATAAAAGGCTTCCGATAACGTATGCATGACCTGTGGATTACAATGTTGAAAGCATAAGGAAATGCTGGGCATCATTGAGATAGATTCCCCGAATTAAGGGGGACCTAATGGTTACACAAAATGAAACATATTCAGGCAGCGTTGTTCCTTACAGTCCTGACATATTGGATGATCTGCCAATTGATGATCAGCTGGCCGTAGAGTTTTTTGCAACAGCACGTTGTGCCAGTTTCAAACAGGCTGCCCGAGGCCTCAATGTGCCAGTGGTAGGCCTTCGGAAACGCTTGGAAAAACTGGAAGAGCACATTGGTGCTCCTGTGTTTGTCTACAAACACAACAAGCTTGCCCTGACCCGCACAGGCGAGAGGGTCAGCCATTACCTGTGCCAGCTCTTCGGCCCAGACGGCCTTGGCAAGTCCGGTGAAAAGGAAGTCCCCAGGCTTACCATCGCGATCACAGAGCCAGTGCTGAACGACATCGTAAACCGCGATCTAGTCGCCTACGTGCGTGATCATGCCGAAATGCAGCTGGAAATCCATTCAGAATGCACAACGCAGATGCTTTCTGAGTGTGAAGTCGATGTGGGTATCGCTTTGGTGAGCCCAGATGATAAAGGCGCGCTTGATCGCCATCCTACGTATAGGTTTGAACGGCTTGGCCGGATTGGGCACGCCCTGTTCATTTCCAGCCGCTATTCAAGAAGCGTCACCCTTCCAGTGGAGAGCTTGGATTTGCACAACTTCATGCTCGTTGTCCCTTGGGATGAAGAGATCTTGGCGGGCTCACGAAAGTGGGCATCGATAATGGCTGAGCATCAGGGCGGTACCACTCGGGTCAAGAGCTACAACCTATCACGAGGCCTTGTCGTTGGCGGTGCGTGTATTGGAGTGCTGCCCGACTACAGCCGAAAACTGGAGAGAAATATCCTACCCGTGCCGGGTTTCCTGGACGACCTGGAGGAGAAAGATGTCTATCTTGTTATCAAAACGAAGCTTGTCCGCAATCCGCAGGTTTTGGAAATTCGAAGATTGATCAAGAAGAGCTTCTTTGATAAGAAGGACTGGCTTGTTCGGTAACAGTTTTGTTAGGTTTGAAACTCCTCCGTTAACACTACAGAAACACAACTGTCATATTCGCTTGCAACCTAGTCAGAGTGCTTAGAACAAAGGCATCTTGTTACAGCAGGTGACAACCGTGGCCTGCTCCCATCTGCAAGATAAATTTAGGCCGGCGCAGGGCGAAATATAACGTCGGTAGCTAAGCACTTAACATACGAGAGGCAAGCAATGATCCGTTCTTCGAACATGCGGGAAAAGCTGTTGGCTGCCGCAATAATAGGCACATTTTCCTCGCAAGCATTCTCCGGAACAGTAACCACTGACGGAGCTGACATCGTTCTGAAGACCAAGGGCGGTCTTGAAGTATCGACTTCTGACAAGGAATTCAGTTTCAAACTGGGCGGCCGAGTTCAGGCCGACTACGGCCGTTTCGATGGTGTCTTCACCAAGAATGGCGATACCGCTGACGCAGGCTACTTCCGTCGCGCCTACCTTGAGCTCGGTGGCGTGCTGTACCGCGACTGGAAGTATCAGCTCAACTACGACCTTTCCCGCAACACGGGCAACGACTCCGACGGCTACTTCGACGAAGCCAGCCTGACCTACACGGGTTTCAAGCCGGTGCAACTGCGCTTTGGCCGTTTCTACACCGACTTCGGTCTTGAGAAAGCCACCAGTTCGAAGTGGACCACCGCCATGGAGCGGAACCTCTCGTACGACCTGGCGGACTGGATCAACGACAACGCCGGCATGGGTGTTCAAGCCACCAGCACCATCGCTGACATGGCTTATGTTTCCGGTAGCGTTTTCAGCGAAACCAATAACAACTCGGATGGCGACAGCACCAAGCGCTACAACGTACGTGGCGTGTTCGCACCGCTGCACAGTGATGGCAACGTCCTGCACGTCGGTGCTCAGTACGCTTACCGCGACCTCAAAAACAGTGCGGTCGATACCCGGATTCGTTCGCGTCTGGGCGTCCGCGGTGTAGATACCAATGGCGGCGGCGATGCCGGCACCAACGGCAACCGCATGCTGTTTGGCGGTGCTGCTGCACAAGATGGCCTGTGGAAGGACGACTCGGTCTGGGGTCTCGAAGGTGCCTGGGCCACCGGCCCGTTCTCGGTTCAAGCGGAATACCTTCGCCGCAAGCTGAAAGCTGACCAGGCCAACAACGACATGAAGGCCTCCGGTTACTACGCCCAGATGGCTTACACCCTGACCGGCGAGCCGCGTATCTACAAGCTCGATGGTGCCAAGTTCGACACTATCAAACCAGAGAACAAGGAACTGGGGGCCTGGGAAGTCTTCTACCGCTTTGACGATATCAAGGTCGAAGACGGCAACCTGGTCACCGCGGCGGACCAATCGAACGAGCGCAAGGCCAAGAGCCACACGGTGGGTGTGAACTGGTACGTCAACGAGGCGGTGAAAGTCAGTGCCAACTACATCAACGTGCGCACCGACAACAACGAGAACACCGTGGGCGACGACAGCGGCAATGCCATCGTGACCCGCCTGCAATACGTCTTCTGATCCCTCTCATCAGTCTGACGTGAGAAAGCCGGAAGCGCTCAACGTGCTTCCGGCTTTCCTGTTTCTGGAGGTGATCAAGCATGGAGCGCCCTCCTCCTACCTGCTTTCGCTTACCGATGACCGCTCTTGCCAAAGCTCGGCGAATCTGATGTGATTGCCGCGTCGGGCTTTGCATGGTGGCCGTGCAAGCAAATCAAACCTGACTCCTATTCATGATTGAACCTGATTCGACGTCCAGCTTCGCGTCTAACGGCCCTACAAGCGCAGCTACCCCAACGTCGCTCATTAGGGGATAGTCATGCCTGCAAAAAAGCTGCTTCAACCTCTCGCTGCTCAGCTGCACGCCTCGTTCTCGGCTTCTGGCCGCCCGTACTCTCATCTGCACCTCCACCAGCTGTTCCACGCGGCCATCGGCTCCGTTGCACCGCAAGTTGCCATCCAAGACAAGCTGCCAATTCAGGTCTGTCGTGACAACGAGACACGGCAGTACAACCTCTACGCGGCGGTCGAGCGGGCGAAAACGTGCTTAGGATTGACCGATCTTCAAGCAGTCGGTGTGGCTGAAGAAGTCATTGAGGTGCTACGAACTGCGGGAATCGGCGTGAACCAGGTTCGCCTGCTCCTTGACCCCTCCTTCAGCTCGAAGACTCGCAAAAAGGCCTTCAAGGCTCTCTGCAAGAACCTGGATCTGAACGAGCTAGGCGATCGCTTCGTCCCCAAGACTGCCACGTTGGCCATCGCTGCTGGTATTGCGCCGCCTCCCAAAATGTCGTGGAAGGATCGCTTCGCCCTGGCTGCAAATTCCCCCATGCGGGGGCCAAGCGAGCTCATCAGCATGGTCAACCGGGATGAGTGTTATCTGTGGGTATTCCCACCGACTGACCATCATGCGACGGCTCCAGCGACGCATGACCGTTTCTTTGGTGAAAAGACCCACCCGAGCGCAGAAATGGGCATGGGGTTCAGCATCATCGATTCCGGCTGGACCCGCCCCAAGTACCCGCTATCCAGGCAGTCACAAGAGACCTTCATCCAGTATTCGCTTTCTGCGCCGATGTGGTCCTGGCGCGCACAAAGTGACACCTGGCGCCTGGGAAACATCCTGCGTTCAAGAATCCTTGACGGGGCTCCTTGGCATAACGAGCCTCTGAGTGACGTGCTTCCGAGCGGCCTTAAATCCCTGCCCCGGATCTATGGGTGCGAAACCTGCCGAACGCTGTTCATTGAGAATCACAGCGACTACCCGGATGTACCCACTCAGTGCCAATGCGGTGAGGCGAGCAGCACGGGTGACCAAAACGAGTCATCTGCTCTCAATAGCTGATTTTCCTTACGGTGGCGGGCTGAGCCCCCCGTTAGGGATTGGCTATGGGAGCGGGATTCGCTCACCCCAAACCTGAAGGCGCCGCCACCTAACCGAGCGATATGAGCTGAATGCTCGCGGAGTAGATATGCAAAAGAGTAAAAACAAACAGGACACCCTGGCGGCGATCAATGCGCTTGTCGAGATTGCGTATGATCAGGGATTTGCGGACGGACACGGAGTCGGCAATCAAGTCGGTTTCGTAGCCGGTGTCATGAGCCTCAAAGCTGCATTGGCCTGCGGCTTACGGCATGGCTCACCTGAGTGCGGAAAGGCCCTTGAAAGCCTCAAGCGCATCGGGATCGACGAGTGAGAGAAAAGTACGGGTCGTGCGCTGATCGCGCACGACCCGTACTTCTACTTCAGGTCATTTCCCTGCTTAGCTTCATGATTGAAGCTCAGGGATCAGGTGCTTCTGCGGTAGGCCAACAGGCGCAAGGCGTTGAAGACGACCAACAGTGTGGAGCCCTCATGGATCGCAACAGCGGCACCAATGCTCAAGCCCATGATGGTGGACGGAACCAGGATGGCCACAATCCCCAAGCTGACGAACAGATTCTGGTGGATGATCGATCGCGTGTGACGGCTCAGCCCCACCGCAAATGGGAGTTGCCTGATGTCGTCAGCCATAAGCGCGATATCAGCCGTTTCCAGGGCAACATCAGATCCAGCAGCCCCCATTGCGATACCAACGCTCGAACTGGCCATGGCAGGGGCATCATTGACGCCGTCACCCACCATGGCCACCTTGGCGCTAAGGCGCAGGTTTTTGATGGCCTTGACCTTGTCTTCCGGCATCAGGTCTCCCCACGCTTCATCTAAGCCAACTTGTTTGGCTACAGCCTCTGCAACGCGGTTGTGGTCTCCAGAAATCATGACCATGCGTTCGATGCCCATCTCTCTAAGCTTCTGGAGTGCCTCTTTGGCCCCCTCCCGGGGTGTGTCCAATAGCCCGATAGCGCCCAGATCCTTGTCAGCACGCCGTACCACCATGGTGGTACGGCCTGACTGACGTAGACGCTCCGCAGCCTCCAGGGCTGCCTTGCTGAGTGCGGGAATACCATTGGTACCGAACATCTCGACCTTGCCAATCCAGACGAACTGCCCATCAAGCTCAGCACGCACGCCGCGGCCAATCATGTTGCTCATGTTCTTGGCTTGGAATCGGCACCGTGTGCCAATCATCTCTTCACCGTCACGCACAATTGCCGCAGCCAGCGGATGGTCGCTCATCGACTCCACAGCGATGGCGACGTTTAGCAGATCCTCGATCTGCGTGCCGCCTATGGGTATTACATCGGTGATACGTGGGCGCCCTTCGGTCAGGGTACCGGTCTTGTCGAATGCCATGGCATTCAATGATCCAAGCTCTTCAAGTGGCGCACCGCCCTTGATCAGCACGCCACCTCGGGCTGCCCTGGCGATGCCAGAGAGAATGGCGCTTGGTGTAGCGATCGCGAGCGCGCAGGGGCTGGCTGCAACCAGTACGGCCATCGCCCGGTAGAACGAGTCACGGAACGGCTCGTCAAGGAAAATGCCGGCAAATAGCAGCCCGACTACCAGCAGTAAAACCAACGGGACGAATATGCGTTGGAAGCGGTCCGTGAATCGCTGGGTCGGTGACTTCCTGACTTCGGCTTCACTGACCATCTTGATGACCCGCGCCAAGGTACTCTCCGTAGAGCGCCGGGTTACCTCAACCTCGATGAGCGTTTCGCCATTGATGGTACCGGCGAAGACTTTCGAGGCTGCATCCACTGCATCTGGCTTGCTGCGTGCGAGTTCGGCATCAGGAACAGGTTGCTTGTCCACGGGGACGCTCTCACCGGTTACTGGCGCCTGGTTGATACTTGAGGAGCCTACGACTACAAAACCATCGGCCGGCAGGCGGTCATTGGGGCGCACGATGACAACGTCACCGGGAACCAGCAGCTCCACGGGCATCTCCACCGTGCCATTTGCTCTGCGTACGATCGCGGTGGCTGGTGCGAGCTTGGACAGTGCCTCAATCGCTTTCTTGGCCCGCCCCATCGCGTAGCTTTCAAGGGAATGCCCCAGACTGAACAGGAACAGCAGCAGAGCCCCCTCCGCCCAGGCGCCGATGCTCGCGGCACCGACTGCGGCGAGAAGCATCAGCGAGTCGATCTCGAAGCGTTTCTGACGGATGTTGGTAACCGCTTCCTTAGTGGTGAACCATCCACCGAACACGTAGGCCGACACGTACAGAATCAGAGGCAGACGATCAATCAGGCCAAGTTTTCCTGCGAGAGCTCCGGCACCCAGGAGAGCACCACAGATCAGCGCGAAAATCAGCTCTGTGTTCATTCCAAAAATGCCGCCATGCTCATGGCTATGACCTTCATGCCCGGCTTGGTCATCAGGGCGTTCAAGCAAACTCTTCATAACTCGTCCCTTCTGGGGTCAAGGCTTCCAATTGCCCTCTGCAGTTGGGGAGCCGTCTCTGTTGGTTGGCTAAGATCTATTGCACGGTTTGCCCGAGCCCAGGCGTTAACATTTCGAAGCTATGGGGTATCGGGCGTAATAAAAAATGCCAGGCACTGCCTGGCATTTATGAATTCTCTAATTGTTCTGTTCAAATCGTTTACTACTTGTTGTTGATGCATTGCGAATACATCGAGTAACGAACAGTCTTGAGCGTGCCCTGGGAGTCCTCGAAGGTCATCAACCGTGGATAGACCTGGCAGGTACGGGGGTCCTGCGACTGACGTACGAATTTCGCAACGTCTATCTTCATGCCATATTTGTAATCCTGAATCTCTGGCATTGGCTTGCCATTTTTCTCCGCGTACTTGGCCACTGCGGTCTGGTGTTCCTTGGTGTATTGAAGCTGCTTGCTCTCGGAGAAAGTGTTGGCCTGCGAAGCCACCGAGAAAACAACAAGTGCAGCAGCGATAATTAGCTTTTTCATAAAACCCTCTCAATTTCAAAACTTCTCGGGCGTAACCTTAGCAATGCATAGGCATCACCGGCATGACGAGAAACTTACAATTTTGAAAGGTAAGTGCATCTACTTCACTTTAAACAAAAAAGCCCACAACACGTGTTGTGGGCTTCTCTTTAGCGGAGGCTGTTAGCTAACCACTTCGGCCTCGTCGCCGTCTTCATCCTTGCGGTGTGCCCAGTGATACAGGGCAGGCAGTACCAGCAAGGTCAGTGCGGTGGAGGACAGGATCCCGCCAATCACCACCGTCGCCAATGGCCGCTGAACTTCGGCACCGGTGCCGGTGGCCAAAGCCATCGGGATGAAGCCCAGGGACGCTACCAAGGCTGTCATCAGAACAGGTCGCAGACGGGTCAATGCACCTTCATCGACTGCCTGTCTGAGCGTTCGTCCCTCCTCCCTTAGCCCGCGGATGAAGGCAATCATCACCAGGCCGTTCAGTACTGCAACGCCGGACAGTGCAATGAAGCCGACACCTGCCGAGATCGACAGTGGGATGTCCCGCAGCCACAACGCCACAACACCACCGGTGAGTGCGAATGGAATACCGGTGAAGACCAGCATGCCGTCCTTCAGGTTGTTGAACATCAGGAACAACAAGGTCATGACCAGCAGCAAGGCGACTGGAACAACGATCTGCAGGCGTTTGGCAGCCGACTGCAGCTGCTCGAACTGGCCCCCCCAAGTCGTCCAGTAGCCCGCAGGGATTTGCACCTTCTTGTCCAGCGATGCGGTCGCCTCCTCAACGAAGGACCCCAGATCGCGGCCTCGAACGTTGGCGCTGACGATAACCAGACGTTTGCCGTTCTCGCGGCTGATTTGGTTCGGGCCCAGTTGCAGGTCCAGATTGGCGACCTGGGACAGCGGGATGAAGCCGATCTGATTGGCACCCTGTGCCGCATTGGCAGGTACCGGGATCAGCAAGCTGGACATACCCGCTACGTCGGTGCGAACGGTC
Organism: Pseudomonas sp. SG-MS2; assembly: GCF_009933855.1. Lineage (NCBI taxonomy): Bacteria > Pseudomonadati > Pseudomonadota > Gammaproteobacteria > Pseudomonadales > Pseudomonadaceae > Pseudomonas > Pseudomonas sp. SG-MS2. Next base: position 103,255 of record NZ_MOMO01000258.1, read on the forward strand.
TCTGGTAGGCGTACTACCATGTCGAACCGACGGTCGCCCTCATACAGCGTGCCGGCCTGACGGCCACCCACGGCGATAGCGATCGAGTTCTGAACATCCGCGATGTTCAGGCCGTAGCGTGCTGCTTTTTCGCGGTCAATGTTGATGGTCAGCACCGGCAGGCCGGATGTCTGCTCAACTTTCACTTCCGATGAGCCCGGGACCGCTTTGAGCGCTGCCGCGATCTTGTTGGCGGTGTTGTTGAGCACGTCCATGTCATCGCCGAAGACTTTCACAGCGACGTCACTACGCACGCCCGAAATCAGCTCGTTGAAACGCAGTTGGATTGGCTGCGACAACTCGTAGTTGCTTCCTGGAACACCCGCTGCGGCCTTCTGCACTTCAGCAATCAGCTCATCACGAGGCTTCTTCGGGTTAGGCCACTGATCCTGAGGCTTGAGCATGATGTAGGCGTCAGAGGCGTTCGGCGGCATCGGGTCAGATGCAATTTCTGCGGTACCCGAGCGTGCGAACATCCGCTCAACTTCAGGCACCTGCGCAATCACCGCTTTCTCCAGACGCTGCTGCATCTCGACAGATTGAGTGAGGCTCGTTCCAGGCACACGCATGGCCTGCATCGCAAAGTCACCCTCACTGAGGCTTGGGATGAACTCGCTACCCATACGACTTGCCAGCAAACCACTGAGCACGACCAAGGCTACTGCGGCCGAGAAAGCGATGTTCCGATGTCCCAGCACCCATTGCAGAACCGGTTCATAGCGCAGTCGAGCTGTGCGCATGACCACGCCTTCCTCTTCCTTCACCTTGCCAGTGACGAACATGGCAATAGCTGCAGGAACAAAGGTAACGGACAGGACCATTGCACCCAGCAGCGCCATCACAACGGTGAAGGCCATCGGGTGGAACATTTTGCCTTCGACGCCGGTGAGGGCGAAGATCGGCAGGTACACCACCATGATGATCAGCTGACCGAAGATCAGCGGCCGGCGAGCTTCTCGCGCCGCGGCAAAGACCTCGTGGAAGCGTTCGGTTTTGGTGAGCATGCGGCCATGCTTATGTTGCGCATGAGCCAGTCGACGGATCGCGTTTTCTACAATAACCACGGCACCGTCGACGATGATGCCGAAGTCGAGTGCCCCCAAACTCATTAAGTTGGCACTGACCTTGTTGTTGAACATGCCTGTGAAGGTGAACAGCATGGACAGCGGAATCACCATCGCGGTGATCAGAGCCGCACGGATGTTGCCGAGGAACAGGAACAGAATGGCGATAACCAGGATCGCGCCTTCCACCAGGTTCTTCTTCACCGTCGCGATGGCTTTTTCAACCAGGTTGGTACGGTCGTAAACAGTCACAGCCACCACGCCCTTTGGCAGGGTGCGGTTGATGTCCGCCAATTTGGCGGCGACAGCTTGAGATACGGTGCGGCTGTTTTCACCAATCAGCATGAACACGGTACCGAGCACGACTTCGCGGCCGTTCTCAGTAGCAGCACCTGTACGGAGCTCTTTACCGATGCTGACGTCAGCAACGCTGCTGATGCGAATCGGTGCACCATCCACACTGGTGATCACGATGTTGGCGATGTCTTCGATATTGCCTACCTGACCCGGTGCACGGATGAGCAACTGTTCACCATTACGCTCGATGTAGCCGGCACCGACGTTGGCGTTGTTACTTTCCAACGCTGCGACCAGGTCATTGAGTGTCAGCTTGTAGGTAGCCAGGCGCTTTGGATCCGGCGCAACCAGGAACTGCTTGGCATAACCGCCGATGGTATTGATCTCGGCCACACCCGGGACGTTACGCAGCTGAGGCTTGATGATCCAGTCCTGGATCACGCGCAGGTCGGTCGGGGTGTACGGCGTACCGTCCTCTTTGACCGCGCCATCTTCGGCTTCAACAGTCCACAGGAAGATCTCGCCGAGGCCGGTAGATACCGGACCCATGACGGCCTCTACACCTTCTGGCAGCTGTTCCTTCGCAACCTGCAGCCGCTCGTTGATCAACTGGCGGGCAAAGAAGATGTCAGTGCCATCCTTGAAGATCACGGTGACCTGAGACAGGCCAGAGCGAGACAGGGAACGGGTCTGCTGAAGGCCCGGGAGACCGGCCATGGCCGTTTCAACTGGAAACGTGATCCGTTGTTCGGTTTCCAAGGGCGAGTAACCAGGCGCTGCAGTGTTGATCTGCACCTGGACGTTGGTGATATCGGGTACCGCATCGATGGGCAGCTTTTGATAGCTGTAGATACCGATACCCGCCATGATCAGAACGGCGATCATTACTACGATGCGCTGCTCGATGGCGAATCTGATGATACGTTCAAACATGAGAAATCATCCTGTCAGTTCGCATCAGTGACCGTGTTCGGCAGAAGCTTTGCCGAGCTCGGACTTGAGTGTGAAGCTGCCACTGGTTGCTACCTGGGCGCCGGCTTCAATACCGTCGATGATTTCCACGTACCCATTGTCGCGGCGACCCAGTTTTACCGGGCGGGTGTCAAAGCCATCTGGGGTGCGTACGAATACCGAAGGTTTGTCTTCAACGGTCTGCACAGCGTGCTCAGGGACCGCTACGGCAACTCGATCGGTCTGGGAGGTGACCGCAATGTTTACGAACAGGCCTGGACGCCAGGCGCCGTTGGGGTTGGTCAAGGTGACGCGGACAGTAGCTGCACGGTTTTGCTCGCCCAGCAGGCTGCCGACATAACCCACCTTCCCTCCGACCTCGACGTTCATGTCAGGCGAAGAGACTTTCACTGCACGGCCAGTCGTGACCTTGCCCAGATCTGTCGGCGGAACTGCGAAGGTCGCCCAGACCTGATTCAGGTCGGAAAGGATGAAGGCGTTGGTCGCCTCGCTGACGACTTCGCCGACGGTCAGGTGTTTCTCCACTACCACGGCGTCGAAGGGAGCGCGGAGCTCGTAACGATTACCGCCAACGGAGTTAACCGAGGCACCGATTGCGCCGACCTTCTGCTTGGCGTTGGCCAAGGAGATCTCCGCTTCTTGCAGCGCTTGGCGTGCTTGGAGGTAGTCTTGCTCTGCAGAGATCTTGTCCTGCCACAGTTGCTTCTCACGTTCGAAGGTCACACGCGCCAGTTCGACGCGACGCTGTGCGGCCTGTTGTTCGCTGCGCAGGTCAGAGATCTGCTGGCTGGCGATTACCGCGAGGACTTGCCCTTTCTTGACCGTCTCGCCCAGGTTGGCCTGGACAGCCTCAACAACGCCAGGAACACGAGGAACCACGTGGGCAGTACGATCTTCGTCGAAGCGAATTTCGCCAGGGAAGCTCACGACGGTACCGAGGTCACGAGGCGCTGCAGCTTCCAGGGCAACACCAGCGGCCTTGATCTGTTCAGCGCTGAGCGTCAGCTTGCCCTCTTCTTCACCGCCCTCTTCGCTGTGGCCTTCTTCACCATGGCCCTCATCACCTTCCTCTTTGGCGGCAGATGCGGCTTTCTTTTCGTCGCCATGGCCATCGTTAGCGCCATGCTCGGCAGTACTGGCGGCCTGCTGTCCGGAACTGTTGTTCCAGGCAAGGCTGCCAAATCCGAGGGCTGCCACAGCGGCTACCGCGAGGGCGATCTTGCGTTTGTTATCCATTGCTACTCCTGCTGATCGTAGGCACCGGCTTGTTCAAGGCTGTGTGCCGAAGAAAATGTTTGGCCCGTTCAGCGAGTGCCGGCGGTTGAGCCGACTTCGCCATAAACCCTTTCCACCTGCGCACGCGCATTGGTCGCCGCTGCCAACGATTCGAGGTATTGGCCACGAGCGACGATCAAGGTGCGCTGGGCATCCAGCACTTCGATGAAACCGAATTTGCCCATCTCGAAGCCGCGGGTTGCGGTCTCTACGGCTTGTTGGGCTGAAGGCAGAATGGTCTTGTCGTAGGACTCGACCTCCTGCATGGCGGTGGACCATTGGTTCAACGCGGTTTGGGTTTCGGTGCGCAGGCGCAGCTCAACAGCATTGCGCTGGTCCCGGGCCTGATCTGCACGACGAGAAGCGGAAAGAATGTTGCCCTGGTTACGATCGAACAGCGGCAAAGGGATAGACAGGCCCACAGTGTTGACCCGCTCGCGCACAGAGCGGTCGTACTGGCTACCTACACTGACAGTAAGGTTCGGGATACGCTGAGCTTTCTCTGAGCCGAGCGAGGCATCGCTCTTGTCTATCTGCACCACGGCCTGACGCATTTCTGCTGTTTGGTCGAGCTTAGCCAGCAGATCTTCAGTGCGAGGTGGCAAGCCCGGGGAGAGGGTTGGCGATTCGAGTCGATCAAACACGGTGACTGAGCTCCCGGTAATTTGAGCGAGCTGTTGGTAAGCGGTCGCTTTTTCCGTTTCTGCACGTCGAACTTGCAGCTGGGCTTCGGCCAGTTGCACTTGAGCGCGGGTCGCCTCCACTGGGGACGACTTACCTGCGCGAACACGGCCATCGACGATGCGAAGACCGCGCTCAGTCAGTTCGAGAGATTGCTTGGCCAGGTCGAGACCTGTCTGGGCCCGCAACGCGGCGTAAAAGGCTTGGACGACATCTGCACGCAGGCCGTTAACGCGACGGTCTAACTCAAGCTGTGCGGCGGTCTGCCCGTATGTGGCGACGTCAACACGAGCCCCCCGCTTACCGCCCAGCTCAAGGGTCTGGCTGAGAGAGACAGTCGTCTGGCTGGTGTTACGACGGGTGTCTTCCACGTCATACGAGATTGTGGGGTTGGGGATAAGCCCGGCCTGCTTGCGAGCACCATCAGCGATCCCAATTTCTTGCCTGGCCGCGGCCAGGTCTGGGTTGGCATCCATGGCCGTCGAAAGCGCCTGGGGCAAGCTGATGCTTTGGGCAAGGGCTGCAGGCGCCATCAACCCAGAGATGACTGCACAGAGTGCAGCGATCTTCCAGGGCGAGACGGGGGTCTTGGGTAAGACATTGCGGTTATACCGGGGCACTTTGATGGTCCTCGTGCACAAACTTCGATAAAGCTTGGCGAGAACGCCGAAACAGCTGCCAAGCCCCACTTGATTAGGTGATGGCACTCTAATGAGCGGTAGCTATCAGAGGGGTGGCTAGAAAATTACAATTTCGTAAGAAAGCTTTGTAATGCCCGTAAATACTGGGAAACCCAACCCGACACGATGATTTCGATACAAGCAACAGAGATGGCAAACACGCGGTGCGAAGGTGCCGAATAACAGGTAGATGACGAAATTGTAATTGTCCTATCACCCTCCCGTTATCTTCGGCCTGCAAATATGAGCTCGCGCTACGCTAGGCGCGCCGCCGGGTCAGAACAACTAACGACACCCGCGCCGGTAAACATAATAAAAACTGCCGTGAATCAAAGGAGCATCGGATGAAAATCAAAGTACCACTGTATTTGGCGGCAGTTTCTGCGCTGTCTGGAAGCTATGCTATTTCGGCACAAGCTGAAGACAAGCCAGAAGGCTTCATTGAAGGCAGCAGCCTTACAGTGTTGAACCGTAACTTCTACTTCAACCGTGATAACCGCGACAGCACCGCCCCCACTTACAACAGTGGCAAGGGCAATACGAACGGCTACTCCGAAGCCTGGGCGCACGCGATCATCAGCAAATTCAACTCCGGGTTTACCCAAGGTACCGTTGGCTTTGGCGTTGATGCCTTTGCCATGATCGGCCTCAAGCTCGACACCGGTGATGGGCGCAACGGCGGCCGTAGCTCCTTCGACGTGCTGCCCGTTGATAACAAGGGTGAAGCTCGCGACGAATACACCAAGGTCGGCGGCGCAGCCAAAGTCCGCTTGTTCGATACCATCGTGAAAGTGGGTGATGTCTTCCCATCGACCCCGGTCGTCGCATCGGGTGACTCTCGCCTGCTGCCAGAGAGTTTCCGCGGTGTGACCGTTGAGAACACCAGCATCCAGGGCCTTACCCTCCAGGGTGGTCGTCTGCATGCGATGAGCCAGCCGGTCTCAAGCAACCTGAACGACAACTTCGTGACGTTCTACGGCGGCCCGGTCAACTCGCCATGGATCGGTTACGGTGGCGGTGACTACTCGATCAACGACAACTGGACTGTGAGCGTCTACGCCAGCCAGCTGAAAGACGTCTGGAATCAGTACTACGCCGGCACAAGCGTGGTTTACCCGCTGAGCGACGATCTGGCGCTGATCGGTGGCTTCAACTACTACAAAGCCGTAGATGAAGGTAAGAAGCGCCTGGGTGAATTCGACAACAACATCTGGAGTGCCAAGGTCGGTGTGCGTTACGGTGCCCACACCCTGGCCCTGTCGCATCAGCGCAACAACGGCGACGACGATTTCGACTACCTGCGTCAGTCGGACTCGATTTTCGTCGACAACTCCATCCAGTACAGCGACTTCAACTCGCCGAAAGAGCGTTCCTGGATGCTGCGCTATGACCTGAACTTCACCAGCTACGGCATTCCAGGCCTGACGTTCATGACGCGCTACGCCAGAGGCTCGGGTGCGGATTACTCGAACGCTAACCAGTTCTACATGCGCACCGACGACAACGGCAACCCGCTCGACAATCAGAAGCGTTGGGAGCGTGACGTCGAAGTCAAATACGTTGTCCAAACCGGTCCGGCAAAAGATCTGTCCTTCCGGTTGCGCCAGGCAACCACGCGTGCCACTGCTTTCGAATCGGATCTGGATGAAACTCGTGTAATCATCGAGTACCCGCTTTCGATTCTGTAATTCGCTAACTGGGCCAGTTATCCATTGGCGGGTCCTGTTAGTAAAACGAGCATTACGCATTCACCTTGAGTGGCTTAAGTGCTCCTTTGGTAAAAGGTGGATATTTGGCGCCCATTGGGCGCCTTTTTTTTGCCTAAAATTCAAGTAGGCGTTCGATTGTACGCATCGCATGCCGGTGAAGTTCATGACTACACCAATGACCAGTCTCTTCAATGTGAGCGACCTCGCCGTCATCTGAGCGGAACGAAGCCAGCACAAAGAAGAAAATAACCCAATACTTCATAAGGTCAAATCACCTGCTGGAGAGAGGGCCCGCAACTGTCAAACCCAAACCGCGACAAGATATACCGCCAGACTATCAACTGTATTACCTAGAAATTACAAATCCGTCATTTGAGCCCCGGCACGCTCATTTTGATTTACCATCCCTTTCAATAATGCCGGCGCGCGTGCGCGGTTAATTGCTCAGTGATATCGAGACAAAATCCCATGCGAATTCTGGTAATTGAGGATGAAGTAAAAACTGCGGAGTATGTGCGTCAAGGTCTGACGGAATGTGGCTATGTCGTAGATTGCGTCCACACCGGGTCAGATGGATTATTCTTGGCTAAGCAGCACGAATATGAGCTGATTATCCTGGATATAAATCTGCCAGAGATGGACGGTTGGCAGGTCCTTGAGTTGTTGCGTCGTAAAAACTGCCCTTCCCGTATCATGATGCTGACGGCGAGAAGCCGGCTGGCGGATAAGGTCCGGGGGCTGGAGAACGGAGCAGATGACTACCTGATCAAGCCATTTGAGTTCCCTGAGCTGCTGGCCCGGGTTCGCGCCTTGATGCGCAGGTCAGATCACCCTGCATCCGTAGAGGTCATTCGCGTCGCTGACCTGGAGCTTGATCAGAGCCGGCACAGGGCATTCAGGGACGGTCAGCGCATTGACCTGACCACGAAAGAATTCGCGTTACTGCATTACCTGATGCGTAATACCGGTGTGGTGCTGAGCCGCACCCAAATTATTTCGCAGGTTTGGGATATGAATTTTGACTGCGACACAAACGTTGTAGAGGTGTCGATTCGAAGACTCAGAGCCAAGATAGATGACCCTTTCGAGACCAAACTGATACATACGCTTCGGGGCGTAGGGTATGTGCTTGAAAAACGATAGTTGCCAAGCTCTCTAGTACCGAAAATCCGCTACATGCTCCCGTCGCTTGCGAACTTGAGGTTTCTGTTTACGATCCGCGGCGCTGATTCCTCACTCAACAAATGAGGTAGGCTGTACATGAGGTATAGCATTGATTATCAGCAGGTTTCGCAAGGACAATCCGATGCCAGCATTGATGCCTGTCCAGCTGACATTGTCTTCAACAGCGACCATGGCCTAGCTCTTATCCCGTGCGTTGGCGATGTTATCAACCTCCCCTCTACGGCGGTCAAAGAAGGGGTTTGCGGCATCGTTAGATCAAGGATTTTCAATTATCTCAGAGGTCCTGAAGAGCTGTACTGTCACGTCAATATTCTCGTTGAGGAGGCGGACATCAATTTCGAAAGTCTCATCTCGGAATACATGCGCAATCAGTCACGTGCTCGCTCGCCTTCTTCATAAAGTCGAAGGCGGGCCAGTCCATTAATGGTTGTGTATGGGTGAGGGTTCAGCAGAGCGAGCGCCTACTGAGCACCAGAGATGAATAGTCACAGCCTAGTGGTTTAACGCGGTACTGCTGGTGTACGCAGGGCCGGACTCATTGTTTTTTGAATGGCGCATTGCAGCACATAGAAATATAAAACCCCGGAAGCAAATACGATTGCGGACAGATAAGCAAACTCAGAGTCTAAAACCCCGGAAACCATATACAATTTAATCGTGATAGAACCCATAATAATTCCGGTACAGTACATGACGCCTGTGAACTGATTGCCCAAAAAACTCAGTATGCCGCTGAAGGCATTGTTCGCACTCAACAGCATTGCTTTCAGTATCGTCCAGCCGAGAACTGGCAGAAAAGCCTTGATCATGAAGGCGAATAACATCGACGATGCAAACAGTTTTATCGGGGTTTCTGCCCACGGCTTGATGGTGCCGTCTACTTCAACGCCGGTATACAAGATGATATTCAGAATAATCGCCATAAGGGTGCATATGCCGAGGCGTATCATTTCCCGCTTAAGCGGGGCCATCATTATCACTGCGTGAATCTTGTTTCCAAAGTATCGTTTTAGTCCTTGGATCGACATTTTTCTTCCTATGCTCTCGGGTATGACGCTGTTGTAGCGTTGTATGACGGTCATGCTTTTACCCGAAGAGAGGTGACGCTTCAACGGTCCTGAATTGCGCAGGGGATCTCATGTCCTTCCCCTGGCTGGGTAGCTTGCTGAGAAATTCTCATCTACCTGCGTGGCAACGATGCGGCCACCCCGCCGCCGTCAGAGCTCTGGAGGACTGGCTGCTGTCAGCAACTCATCGAGTGACGGAACCTTAGCGTTTGCACTGAGGACGAGTGTTCTGGATCGGAGTATGGATACATCAAAGAAAGATTCGCACTCGACTCTTCCGTTTACTTCTCTCCAGTGGGTGACTTCTGGTATCAACTCATTAGGCACCGGGTATAGTGCCATAGGGTTATGGAATACCTCCACTTCAGCAGACCACGGCTCGTAGCCATATTGCGGCCAGAGCTGACCGTAGTCGCTGGACGCTACATCCAACAGAAATGGGATACCTCGTGATGCTCCCGGAGAACGGTCGAAAAACTCACCAAACCGCAAGTATCGGTACCCGTCTAGATGAGCTCCACCTGAGATCGGCACTCGGCTGAGCTTTGGCACTGTGCAGGCATTGGTGAAAATGACCGCTGAAAGATGGGCATTTTCCATTAGCGTAAATAGGCCGTTGGGGCGCCCTGATAGCAGAGATGTCTCTTCCTCCACAGTTATCAGGTGCGTACCACGATGCGCAGATGAGTGAACTGCAAAGCCATAGAGATAGCTGATGAGCGACTCCCTGCTCCACAGCATTGAACTGGGCGCATGGAAATCGGCTAAGGCCAGAATGAGCGGCTTACCCTCCACGTGCGGTAGGGATTCGTAACGCTTGTCCAATTTGTTTTGGATGGTCCTCGCAAACCTTTCTGCAGCCGCTCCTAAGAAACGCTCATGTCGGTCAGCGGGTGGGGGGACCGGCGAGGCGCCAAAATGCTCATACCGCTCTTCCGGGTTGGCTGTCACTGCTTCAACCCAGGCCTCATCTCCCAGCCTATTCTCGATGTGAAAATCGGGTGATTCTTTAGGCTGGGTGACCAAGAGTCCCTGTTCACGAAAAATCGCTAATAGGTGGGCTTCCCAGAGGCGGGTGTGAAAATTCTCAGTCTGGCAATCGGGAACCCAATTTCTGTCTGGGGATGGCAGTGCGAGATACAGTTGATTCAGCGCCCACGCCCCAATACGGCGGCTTGGATCAAATAGTGATTTGAACACCACGCTTGGTGTGCGCTTACCCATTCTGCTTAGAGGAGCACGTCGTCGTTCACCTGAAGGGAGTGGAAGCGGATGGGCTTGGGTATAGAGAAAATGGCTGATTGAGGCGCGGGCTTCGGACTCGCCAGTGGTGCACTCACCATGGCTGAGGAGCACCCACACGCTATCGACACGACGCCGCAAGGTGACAATTCCGAAGCTGCCGGAATTGATATTTCGGGTTAGAGCGGCACAAGAAATTCCGTCCTCACTAAGCCATGCCCCTACTGGCGGGCTGTCCCCAAACCCCAACCCTCGTGGAAGCGACAAAGCGATTAGATCGAACATCGGCGCAGCAATTTCTTTCATTCGCTGATCTCGGCAGTCGTCAAAATGCATTCCATCAATGCCTCGGAGCGTGCCCGCCGGCGATGGCATCGGTGGAGGTACCTATTGAAGAAGGGGGCTTTGCTCCACCAGGACGTCTCGGTTGGTGAAGATGGTCTCAATGGTTGCAGCCTCGGCAGCCACATGAGTCTTTCGCGTGATCTCTTCAAGGGCCAGTTCGAGCCGGTAGTCTTGGAAATACTCGTACAGCTTTTCAGAGCTCTCGGATATCTCCTCCCCACCATTTTTTGCGAACAAGATGTGGATGATCGCTGCGAGTGGGAGGGAGATGTCGAGATCCTTCTCTTCTGCATCTGACTCCGAGTTCAAACCGTCGAAATACCTCTCCAGATGATTCTGGAGCTCCTCAAGCCAGAACTGAGATAGGTTGCTAGGTAGGGAGCTTTCAGGCCCGGTCAGAAGGACTTCATCTCTGAATAGAGCCAGCAGATTGGGGTTTGCCATGGAGGACCTCACGATTAGATTTGAGAGCAACTGGTCAGCATAGTCCACCTCAAGATGACCACCTCCTTGACGCCCATCCTGGTGCTCCTGAGCATCAGACGAGTGAATCGCCCCGAAACCTGTAGATACAAAATGACCGCTTCTCGCCGTTAGCTGCCTTTCTTGAAGGACAGCTTTGGGTCGATAGCGGCCTTCGTGGAGGTTGGTGTCTACGGGGTCGGTTTAGTCATTCTGAATCTCCGGTTTCACCTCCGTGAGGCCGGCCATCGTCATGCATCAGATCTTGATTGACACGCGTGCCGCTTTGGATAGCCTTGCAATTGAGGGCTGCAACTGCGCATTTGTCGGGCCTGGGTACCAGCATGAGCCCCCGCAATTTTGGCAGCAGAGGAAGCTGGTTCCTCTGAAGTAGTGACGGCGGGCATTGCCAGTCGGATTCTGAACCCAAGGTCGCCAGACTAGGAGCTAAAGGATCGCTGCGACTACTCCTCATCCCTTACCGAAAAGTCACGCGTCGGTCGTAAACGGCCCTTTCCAGGCCAATCAACTTTTGTGATTGGTGAGTAGGGATTTCTCGGCTTTTCTGTGAAAAGCACCCCTTCATTTCACAAAAAAAATGGCGAAGATTCCAATTTCACGGGGTCTGGCCTATCACCTATTTTGTGAACCTACACAGGTTGTTCTCACTAAAAAGCCCGCGCAAGCGGGCTTTTTGGTTTGGGCTGTCATTCAATCGTCCTGAGCTTCACGTGCACTGACCTCAGCTGATCTTTTTCATGCGCGAGTGTAAGTGACGCCTCTGCACGCATGACAAGCTGCTCCCCATGCCTGATGCAACTCTGCTTGAAAAGCGCGGGGTTTATCTGGGCCAGGCTGACAAGTGCCTTGAGCAACCGAAGGTCGACTTCTAGAAGAGCGGCGCCGTCTCTGCTGATAGGGGCAAAAAAATCGTCGAACAAATCGTCCACCGTCAACCCTCGCAGGTGGACCCACTCGCAGCTTTTTTCCTGGTCCGGTTCGCAAGCGTGTGCTTTGCCCCAGTACGTCAAAGTTCTAAGGCCTCTGCCAATCACATCAATAGCGGTGCCCGGATCATTGACCGCTGGTGACAACGCGCGGGATGCGATTTCCGATAGCACGCATAGCCCAAACCTCGGGTCATGTTCAAAGGTTCTTCGGGTGCCTATGGTCAACGTCGCCAGCGTGTCCTTGAGGCTTTGCTCATCAGGATGCTTGTCACTCAAAGGTACAATGCGAGCGACCGGCATACCGATGTGGACAAAACTACCTGGGAGAACTTCCACATAGATCCGGATCTGTAGCGCTTTGGAAATGGCGCCCAAGGCTTGCACATCGATATGTTGGACGTAGCCAGTCTGGTTGCTGGCAATGGTTTGCGCGGACAGCGGTAGTACAAGGTCTACCGGGTACGCTGAGCCTCCCAGATAGGGCCAGCGAATGCGATGAGCCATGGCCTCTATCGCCGCCTTTTCCACACGGTCAATGGTTTCTCCGACCCGTCCGAGTTTGGAAAGGTGGTCTATCCAGCGCAGCAGTGTGTAAATGATCAGCGTCACGACAGCTAGCGTCACCGCAAAAAGCACGACTCGGCCCTGGCTTCCATAGAGGCCGGTACTCAGGGCAATGATGCCAACCAGGCTGAAGAGAAACGAACCGATGAATGTGGCCAGCGCGTTCTGGGTCGTGGTGTCTTCCATGACCAGCGTTGTGGCACGCGGGGTCACCCCGCTACTTGCGGCCCCGTAGGCGGTGACCATCGTGCTCAATGAGAAGGTGGTCACAGCCAGCATGCTGGAGGCAATGATCCCGAGAATCTTGTCCACTGCATCTGCGCCGATGCGCGCTGGCAAGGTTTGCGGGATGAAGTCTCTGAACAGGATGGCAAGCAATGCAGTCGCCACACCCAGAATGGAGAACAGAGAGGCTCTGAACCAGAGTCGCTTGGTGAGTTGACCCGCTACCCAACGCCAACGCGCAATCATGTGCAGTACCTTCAAGAGACTGATCGAATAGTTAACAGACTAGAAGTTTCAATCCACAACCCAGCAAAAAACCCGCGCAAGCGGGCTTTTTGTTGGCGGCTGGTTTTATACGGCCTTAGTAGCCGCTGAGGATGTTTACGATCACCCCGGAAGCAATGGCCACCAGCACGTAGTCGCCGTTGACGTACAACCAACGGTGGTCGCGGGGCGGCGGCGAGAGGTGCCGGGCGCGCCAGTCGGTCACCCAGTAACGGTCATTGCGATAGTGCGGGTCTACCACATGGCCGCGCTTCCATTGCTGGTGAGGTACCGGCATCCCCGGTTGTGGACGGAAGTTCGGATTACGGTAGGACTGAGCCTGGCCGTTGCCGGGTTTGCCATGTTGTTGCGGATGGCCTTGCTGCTTGCTCTGCTGCGGATGACCTTGGCCCTGATGCGAGCGGTCGCCATCGTGCCCTTGAGGCGGGCCGGGCTGGGCGAAGCTGGCCAGTGGTACGCTGAGCATCAAGGTAGCGCAGAGCACAGAGAGGCTTTTTTTCATCGTATGTCGATCCTTTGCATGTTCACGTCCGGCGGGTTTCAACGAGACGCCGATTACGGTTAATGCTTCAGACCGTGATTCGCGATGAGTAATCCCTGGCAAGAGGTAAAGGTCCGGTAAAGAATCGCCAAGCACTAAGCCGGATTCAGCCCCAGCGCTTTCAAGCGCCGATACAGCGTACGTTCACTCATCCCTAAGTGGCGCGCCAGTTCGCTACGCGGGCCCTGAAACTGTTCCAGCGCTTGTGCCAGATCACTCAGGTCGCTGCGAGCGCGCCCCTTGTTCGCACCGGTTGCGATTTGCGGGCCTACATCTTCCGGCAGATGCTCAGGCCGTATCAGCCCATCATCGGCAAACAGCCGCGCCCGTTCCAGGATGTTGCGCAGCTCGCGGATATTGCCTGGGAACGTATGCAGGGCCAATTGTTGAAGCGCAGCGTCAGTAAGGCTCGCGGCAGGTTTGCCTGCCATGCGTTGCAGCAGGCTCTGCGCAAGCAGCGGCAGATCCTCTACGCGTTCGCGCAAGGCAGGCAGGCGGATGGGAAAGCCACTGATGCGGTAATACAGGTCTTCCCGGAACGTACCCTCGGCAACCATCTGCTTGAGCGGTTTGTGTGTTGCAGACACCAGGCGGAAGTCCGCATGCACGGTGCGCAGGCTGCCAACCGGGCGCAAGGTGCCGGATTCGATCAGGCGCAGCAATTTGACCTGCATCGCCAGTGGCACCTCACCAATCTCGTCGAGGAACAGCGTGCCGCCGTGGGCCGCTTCTGCCAGGCCGATCTTGCGCTGGTTGGCACCGGTAAAGGCTCCCTTCTCATAGCCGAACAGCTCGCTCTCGAACAGTGACTCGGTCAAGCCGGTGCAGTCGACCACCACCAAAGGGCCATTCGCCCGTGGGCTACCCATATGGATCGCCCGGGCGAAAAGCTCCTTGCCTGTACCGGATTCACCCTGGAGCAATACCGGGATCTGTGCGGGGGCCGCACGTTGCAGGCTGGCCAGTGCCGTTTTGAACGCTGGCGCCCGGCCGACCAGGCCCTGTTGTTGAGGTTGCGCCGAGGCCAGTGTGACCGTGGTCAGGCGTTCTACGAAGGCCACCACCCTGCCCTGCTCATCGAGGATCGGCCGCAGTTCCACATCCACATGCTCAGGCCCGCGCGGGGTGTGATGAATGTGCAGTACCCGTTCCGGCAGCTTGCTGTCCCAGGCCTTGCGCATGGGGCAATGCTCACCGGCCTGGTCGCAAGGCACGGCGTAGTGATGGGAAACCCGGTGGCACTTCTCACCCAGTGGCGCACGGTCGTCACGGCCGAACTGCCGACGATAGGCGGCATTGGCTGCGAGGATGTTGTAGTCGGTGTCCAGCACGATGGTAGGCAACGCATCGTGTTCGAGGTAGGAAACCAGAGCTAGGATGAGGGGATGGGATTCAGGCATGACGGCACCGATTGGATAAGCCGTTGAGGGTAACAAGGACTGCCAAACACTGCCATTGGCTGACAGTCGACTGCCAGCGCAACTGCCACACCGGGCTGTCATGCGCCATCAGGGGCCGATTTCACTGGCCTTGGCACGGGTTAAACCCCTGGCATGCATCTTGATAAACCACCCGTCACTGCCTACGCCTCTAAAAGGCGGGGTGGATTATTTGGAGAACGTGATGATCATCGGCAACAACCTTCAGGTGGAAGCCTTTTTCGACGACGCCACCTCGACCATCAGCTACCTGGTACTGGACCGCGAGACCAACCAGTGTGCGTTGATCGACAGCGTACTGGACTATGACCCCAAGTCAGGCCGCACCTGCACCGAGTCTGCAGACCGTCTGATTGATCGGGTACAGAGCCTGGGCGCCAAGGTGCAGTGGATTCTGGAAACCCATGTACACGCCGACCACCTTTCAGCTGCGGCGTATCTCAAGGAAAAGCTCGGCGGCCACACCGCCATTGGCGCCGAGATCACCAAGGTACAGAAAGTCTTCGGCGACTTGTTCAACGCCGAGCCGGGCTTCGCCCGTGATGGCAGCCAGTTCGATGTGTTGCTCATGGACGAAGAAGGCTTTCGCATAGGTAACCTGCACGCCCGCTCGTTGCACACGCCTGGGCATACCCCCGCTTGCATGAGTTACTTGATAGAGGATGCGGGAGAAAAAGCACTGTTCGTGGGCGACACCCTGTTCATGCCCGACTACGGTACCGCACGCTGTGACTTCCCAGGCGCTGATGCTCGCACCTTGTACCAATCGATCCGCCGCCTGCTGGCCTTCCCTGACCAGACTCTGCTGTTCATGTGCCATGACTACCTGCCGGGCGGGCGTGACATGCGTTATGTCACCACCGTTGCCGAGCAGCGCGCCAGCAACATTCATGTTCACCAGGGCATCGATGAGGACAGCTTTGTCGCCATGCGTGAAGCGCGTGACAAGACCCTCGAGATGCCCGTCCTGATCCTGCCTTCGGTGCAGGTCAACATGCGCAGTGGCCATTTTCCGCAGCCGGAATCCAACGGCGTGAGCTACCTGAAGATCCCGTTGAACAAGCTCTGAGCGCCCTGCCCCATCATTAGAATTCCCAGGATTTACGCCATGCCTGCCTTGTTGTCCCCTGCTAATTCCGACCACCACAAGGTGGTCATCGTCGGTGCCGGCGCTGCCGGCATCGCCACTGCTTCCAGCCTCATCAGCCGCGACCCGTCACTGGATATCGCGGTGATCGACCCTGCCGACGTTCATTACTACCAGCCCGGCTGGACCATGGTCGGTGCGGGTGTGTTCAAGGCACCGAGCACCGCGCGCACCATGGCCTCGACCATCCCCCGTGGCGTGCGTTGGATCAAGGCGCGCGTGCAAGGGTTCGACCCGCTGGGCCAGCTGGTCATGCTCGAAGATGGTCGCACCATCAGCTATGAACAGCTGGTGGTCTGCCCCGGCCTCAAGCTCGATTGGGCTGCCATTGACGGGCTCAGTGATACCCTGGGGCGCAACGGCGTCACCTCGAACTACCGCTACGACCTGGCACCCTACACCTGGGAGCTTGTGCAGAACCTCAAGCAAGGCCGCGCCCTGTTCACTCAGCCGCCCATGCCGATCAAGTGCGCCGGTGCGCCGCAGAAGGCGCTGTACCTGTCCTGCGACCACTGGATGCGCCAGGGGCTGCTGGGCGATATCAAAGCCTGCTTCTTCAATGCCGGCGCAGTGCTGTTCGGTGTGCCCGATTACGTGCCGGCCCTGATGGCCTACATCGACAGGTACGGTGTGGACCTCAATTACAGCCACCGTTTGGCTGCAGTAGATGGCCCGAACAAGCGCGCCACCTTTGTCCGCACCTTTGCCGATGGCAGCACTGAAACCCGCACTGAAGCTTTCGACATGCTGCACGTGGTGCCGCCACAGGTTGCCCCGGACTTCATTCGTCAAAGCCCATTGGCCGATGCCGCTGGCTGGGTCGATGTCGACCCGCATACGCTGCGTCATCGCCAGTTTGCCAATGTCCATGCCCTTGGCGATGTAGCCAGCACCAGCAACGCCAAGACTGCGGCCGCTGCGCGCAAGCAGGCTCCGGTGGTTGCCAACAACGTGCTGGTGGCGCTGGGCAGGCTGGCTAACCTTGCCCAGTACGATGGCTACGGCTCCTGCCCGTTGACGGTCGAGCGCGGCAAGATCGTGCTTGCCGAGTTCACCTATGGCGGCAAGGTTGCGCCGAGCTTCCCGCGCTGGTTGCTGGATGGCCGCCAGCCGACGCGCCTGGCCTGGCTGCTCAAGGCGCGAGTGCTGCCGCCGCTGTACTGGCAAGGCATGCTGAAGGGACGAGAGTGGCTGGCACGGCCGCAACCGCTGGCGGCCGAGGCACCACGGTGATCGAACATCAACTGCTCGGTGCCGGGCTGGGCGCGATCATTGGCGCAGTGCTGGCGCTGACTGGCGCGGGGGGCGGCATCCTGGCGGTGCCGCTGCTGGTGTTTGGCCTTGGTCTGTCGATGGTCGAAGCTGCGCCCATTGGCCTTCTTGCCGTAGGTCTTGCCGCTGCCGTGGGGGCGATCCTCGGCTTGCGCCAAGGGCTGGTGCGTTATCGCGCCGCGCTGTTCATCGCCCTGATCGGCATCGCTGCTGCACCGCTCGGGCTGATGCTCGCCCATCGTCTGCCCGACACACCCTTGGCCCTGGTGTTCGCCGGCGTGCTGGTTTACGCATGCCTGCGCATCTGGCGCAAGGCTGCCAGCGAGTTGCGTGGCGAGGCCAACGAAGCCCACCGTTTCATCGAGCCGTGCGTGCTCAACCCGCTGCAGGGCCGTTTGCGCTGGACACTGCCCTGCGCGCGGGCGCTGGCCATGACCGGAGCGCTTTCGGGATTGTTGTCCGGCTTGTTGGGGGTGGGGGGTGGCTTCGTGATCATCCCTGCCTTGAACCGCTACACCAACCTGCGTATGAAGAGCATCGTCTCGACCTCGTTGGCGGTGATCGCCCTGGTGTCTACAGGTAGCGTGGTCAGTGCCAGCCTGGCCGGGGTTATGCACTGGCAGGTGGGCGCACCTTTTGCCGCGGGCGCGGTGCTTGGCCTGCTGCTGGCGCGGCCACTGGCGACGCGGCTGGCCGGGCCTCGCCTGCAGCAGCTGTTCTCGGTGGCCGGCTTTGCGGCTGCCCTGCTGCTGGCCAGCAAGGCGCTACTCGGCTAGCAGCTCGGCCTGTTCCTGCGCGCACAGCGCCAGCAGGTAATCCCAGACCACCCGCAGGCGTACCGACTTGTGCAATTCACGACGGGTGCATATCCAGTAGCTGCGCTGGATGGTTTCGCTGGGCAGTACGCGCACCAGTGTCGGGTCGTGGCGAGCCATGTAGTTGGGCAGCACGGCGATACCCAGGCCGGCGCGCGCAGCGGTTTGCTGGGCGATTACGCTGGTGCTGCGAAAAGCCACATTGGGCGCCCGGCAGAAGCTGTTGAGAAACAGCAGCTCCTGGCTGAACAGCAGGTCGTCGACGTAGCCGATCCAGCTGTGCCGGGCCAGATCTTCACGGTTGCGTAAAGGTGGCGCGCGGTCCAGGTAAGCCTGGCTGGCATACAGGGCCAGGCGGTAGTCAGTGAGTTTGCGGGTAATCAGCAGGTCGGCACCGGGACGTTCCAGGTGAATGCTGATTTCCGCCTCGCGGTTGAGGATGCTGACAAAGCGAGGCACGGCCACCAGCTCCACTTCCAGGCCCGGATACCGTTCGAACAGCGCGTTCATGCGTGGGGTGAAGAACATGATGCCGATGCCTTCGGTGACCCCAAGGCGAATCTTGCCCAGCGGTGTGATGGCCTGGGTGATTTCTTCCTGCGCCAGCAATGCGACGTTCTCCATGGCTTCGGCGTGCTTGAGCAGCGCCTGGCCGGAGGGCGTCAATTCGTAGCCCTGCGCGTGTTGCACGAACAGTGGGGTGCCCAGGCTTTTCTCGATGCTCTCGATATGCCGGGCAACCGTGCTATGGGTCGTGTTGAGACGCTTGGCAGCGCTGAGCAGGCGGCCACTGCGCTGCAACTCGAGGAAAAACCGCAGATCATTCCAGTCGAACATGCATCCTTTCCCTGTTTTTCGCTGTGCTAAAACGCACAACGGCTGCGCGAAATCTCGTGTTTCCTCAGCGAAATTAATCAATAAGATGTACGACGACAAGAATAAAAATCAGGCGCGAGGTTGCACATGCCATCAGCCGATTCTGTCTTCGACTACGTTATCGTGGGTGCCGGTCCTGCCGGTTGCCTGCTGGCCAATCGATTGTCCGCCGACCCGTCCCGCCGCGTGTTGCTGCTGGAAGCCGGGGGCCGCGACAATTACCCCTGGATTCACATCCCCGTCGGTTACCTTTACTGCATCGGCAACCCCCGCACTGACTGGTGCTTCAAGACCGAAGCGCAAAGCGGCCTGGGTGGTCGTAGCCTGGGTTATCCCCGGGGCAAGGTGCTGGGGGGCTGCTCATCGATCAACGGCATGATCTACATGCGTGGCCAGGCTGCGGACTATGACCATTGGGCCGAACAGGGCAATGACGGTTGGGCCTGGAAGGACGTGCTGCCGCTGTTCAAGGCCAGCGAAAATCACTTTGCAGGCAACAGTGATCACCATGGCGCCACTGGCGAATGGCGGGTGGAACGTCAGCGCTACAGTTGGCCGATCCTCGATGCCTTCCGAGATGCCGCCGAACAGAGCGGCATCGCCAAGGTCGATGACTTCAATACCGGCGACAACCAAGGCTGTGGATATTTTCAGGTCAACCAGCGCAGCGGTGTGCGCTGGAACGCATCCAAGGCTTTTTTACGACCTGTGCATAACCGTTCCAACCTCACCGTGCTGACCGGCGTGCAGGTTGACCAAGTGCTGCTGAACAACACCTGTGCCCGCGCAGTGAGAGCATTTTGGCAAGGCGCCTGGCACGAGTTCGCTGCGCGCCGCGAGATCATCCTGTGTGCAGGGGCGGTGGGTTCGCCCGGCATCCTGCAGCGCTCCGGCATTGGCCCGCGCACGTTGCTGGAAACGCTCGGCATCGGCGTACGGCACGATATGCCCGGTGTCGGTGGCAATCTGCAAGACCACCTGCAATTGCGCCTGATCTACCAGATCCGCAACACCAGAACGCTCAACCAGATGGCCAACAGCCTGTGGGGCAAGATGGGTATGGGCCTGCGTTATCTCTACGACCGCAGCGGCCCGCTGGCCATGGCGCCAAGCCAACTTGGGGCGTTCGTGCGGTCCAGCCCGGAGCAGGCCACCGCCAACCTGCAATACCACGTACAACCCCTGTCGCTGGAACGCTTCGGCGAGCCGCTGCACCGCTTCCCCGCCTTCACCGCTTCGGTGTGCAACCTGCGCCCGGCTAGCCGTGGGCGCATCGACATCCGTAGCTCGGACATGAACAGCGCGCCACTGATAGACCCCAACTACCTCAGTGACCCTCAAGACCTGCGCGTTGCCGCCGACGCCATCCGTATCACACGCCGCATCGTCCAGGCCCCTGCCCTCGCTGCTTTCGATCCTCAGGAATACCTGCCAGGCCCTGCCCTGCAGACCGAGGAGGAGCTGTTCGAAGCGGCAGGCAAGATCGGCACCACCATCTTCCATCCGGTCGGGACCTGCCGTATGGGCAGCGGCCCGCTGGACGTTGTGGATAACCAGCTGCGTGTACGCGGCATCCCCGGCCTGCGCGTGGCGGATGCTTCAATCATGCCGCAGATCACCTCCGGCAATACCTGTTCACCCACCCTGATGATCGCCGAGAAGGCGGCCCAACTCATTCTCAAGGGAGCTGCTACCCAGACCTACCTGAACGAAGACGCGTTACCGACGCCCTGACCCGGGTGCGTGCAGTACCGGCGGCTTGCGGTCAGAAGCTGCCGACAGTGGAACAACAAGAATAATCACTGTGGCCTGCGGGCCGAGGACAGCAACGATGTCGGATTACATCCAAGAGCAGGGGGCGACGGCGAGCAGCCCAAGCCGTCGTGAAGAACGCAAGATCATTTTCGCGTCATCCCTCGGGACGGTTTTCGAGTGGTATGACTTTTTTCTCTACGGTGCGCTGGCGGCAGTGATCAGCAAGCAGTTCTTTGCTGGCGTCAACGACACCACCGCTTTCATCTTCGCCCTGATGGCATTCGCCGCCGGCTTCCTGGTACGGCCCTTCGGCGCGCTGGTGTTCGGCCGGCTGGGTGACATGATCGGGCGAAAATACACCTTCCTGATCACCATCGTGCTGATGGGCTTGTCCACCTTCGCCGTTGGTTTGCTGCCCACCTATGCAAGCATCGGCATTGCCGCGCCGATCATCCTGGTGGTACTGCGCATGCTGCAGGGGCTGGCACTGGGGGGCGAGTATGGTGGCGCGGCGACGTATGTGGCCGAACACGCACCGCCCGGCAAGCGCGGCTTCCACACGGGCTTCATCCAGTCCACTGCTACCCTTGGGCTGCTGCTGTCGTTGCTGGTGGTGCTGGGCAGCCGCTACATCACCGGCGATGAGTTCGAAACCTGGGGCTGGCGCTTGCCGTTCCTGCTGTCGATCGTGCTGCTGGGCATTTCCACCTGGATCCGCATGAGCATGCATGAGTCGCCGGCCTTCGTGAAAATGAAGGCCCAGGGCAAGATCAGCAAATCGCCGATCCGCGAGTCGTTCACCTCCTGGCCAAACCTCAAGGTGGTGCTTACCGCACTGTTCAGTATCAACGCCGGCCAGGCCGTGACGTTCTACACGGCGCAGTTCTACGTGCTGTTCTTCATGACCCAGATGCTCAAGATGGATCCGGCCCAGGCCAATACCTTGCTGATCATCAGCGTGGTGATCGGTGCGCCGTTCTTCGTGTTCTTCGGCTGGCTGTCCGACCGCATCGGCCGCAAGCCTATCCTGATGCTCGGCCTGCTGCTGGCCACGGTGTTGTACTTCCCGCTGTTCAAGGCCCTCAGCCACTACGCCAACCCGCAGATCGACGCAGCGAGCCGTCAGGCGCCGATCGTGGTCACCGCTGACCCGCAAGGTTGTACCTTCCAGTTCGACCCGGTCGGCAAGGCGCGTTTCGACAGCCCGTGCGACAAGGTCAAGACCTTCCTGGTCAAACAGGGCCTGCCGTACAGCTCGGTGAATGTGGCGGGCAGCCAAGTGGTGGTGAACATTGGCGACAAGACCATCAACGGGTTTGACGAAACAGCCATGCGCACAGCCATCGAGCAGGCGGGCTACCCGGCCAAGGCGGACCCGTCGCAGGTCAACCAGGTGATGGTGGTGGTGCTGATCGTTGCAATGATCCTGATCGCAACCATGACTTATGGCCCGCTGGCGGCGGTGATGGTGGAGCTGTTTCCGACGCGTATCCGCTACACCTCGATGTCGCTGCCCTACCACATTGGCAATGGCTGGTTTGGCGGTTTCCTGCCCACGGTTTCGTTCGCGCTGGTGGTGTACACCGGGGATATCTTCTACGGCTTGTGGTACCCGGTGCTGGTAACCGGGATCAGCCTGGTGGTGGGAATCTTCTGCCTGAAAGAAACCAAGGATGTGGATATCGACAAGGTCTGATGATGTCGTGAAGCCATAAAAAAACCGGCTGTAAAAGCCGGTTTTCTTATGCCTCAAAAAAACTTATGCACGCTTTTCAGAAAAATGTCATACACAAAAATAAATAGGCAATTCATAGACTTAGCTATCAAACGAGGCATTTCATCCAAAAATTGCTAACACGTTATCCACAGATCGTCAGGCAATCTGCTCGTGTGGTTTTTCATCTACCGGTGGCAACGAGCCCAAGCGGCGCTGAGTCGCTTCGTTCCACGCCGCGGCACGGTCATTCAACTCTGCAATGGCACGCGGGCCGGTACCATTGGCATACATCGGCTCCCCGATGACCACCTCGATGGTGCCAGAGCGCTTGCCCCACCCTGACTTGGGCCAGTACTTGCCGGCGTTATGCGCGATCGGCAGCACGGGCAGCCCGGCATTTACCGCCAGCGCGGTACCGCCACGGGAAAACTTGCCCACGGTGCCAAAGGGTACCCGAGTACCTTCCGGGAAGATCAGCACCCAGACCTTCTGCTTGAGCAATTCGTCACCCTTGCTCGCCACCTGGCGCAAGGCTTCCTTGGGGTTGTCGCGGTTGATCGCGATCGGCCGCAGCATGGCCATGGCCCAGCCAAAGAACGGCACGTACAGCAGTTCACGCTTGAGCACCTGGCTCAATGGCGAGAAATAGGCTGACAGGAAGAACGTCTCCCAGGTGCTCTGGTGGTTGGACAGAATCACACAGGGCTCTTTGGGCACGTTCTCGGCACCGGTGACCTTGTAGTGGATACCCAGAATCACCCGCGCCAGCAGCACGGCAAAACGGCACCAGTAGACGTTGATGAAGCGGTAGCGCTTGTGGAACGGCAAAAATGGCGCGATAAAAAAGCTCAGCGAGCACCACAGCAGGGAACTGGTGCCCAGCAGCAGGTAAAAAAGAAAGATTCTGATCGCCCGCAGGATCGACATAGTGGCATGTACCGTTGCGGGCTTGCCCGCCTGATAAAAATGCGCCCTTGGGCGCATTGTTTAGATTAGTTCTCTGGCGATAGCTGCCAGATCGTCGAAAATCAGTGTGGTTTGCGCGACACCCTTTTCAAGCGTCCGCTCGCCTTTGCCGGTTTTCACCAGCACCGGTTGTGCACCGACGGCCAGGGCGGCCTCCAGGTCACCTTTACTGTCGCCGACAAACCATACGCCGCGCAGGTCGGCCTGATAATGGTCGGCGATTGCCCGCAGCATGCCAGGCTTGGGCTTGCGGCAGTCACAACCCTCGTCCGGCCCATGCGGGCAATACACGATGTGGCCGACTTCGCCGCCGTGCCCTGCCACCAGCGTGCGCAGACGCGCATGCATGGCTTCGAGGGTTGCCAGTGAATAGTAGCCACGGGCAATGCCGGACTGGTTGGTGGCCACGGCCACCGTCCAGCCCGCTTTGCTCAACTGCGCGATGGCCTCGATCGAGCCGGGGATCGGGATCCACTCCTCCAGCGACTTGATGTAGGCGTCGGAGTCCTGGTTGATCACCCCGTCACGATCGAGAATCAGCAGTTTCAAGGCTTACCCCAGCAGCGAAATGTCAGCAACGCCCAGGAACAGGCCGCGCAGGCGGCTGAGCAGGGCATAACGGTTGGCGCGGACCTTGGCATCCTCGGCGTTGACCATCACCGCCTCGAAGAAGGCGTCGACCGGGTCACGCAGGGCCGCCAGGCGGGCCAGCGATTCGCTGTACTGACGTGCGGCAGCCATCGGTTGCACAGCCTGGTCGGCCTGCTGGATGGCCGAATACAGCGAGAACTCGTTGGCGTTGTCGAAGTACTTCGGCTCGACCTGTTCGGCAATGGCGCCTTCAGCTTTGCTCAGCAGGTTCGACACACGCTTGTTCACTGCGGCCAGCGCCTCGGCTTCCGGCAGCTTGCGGAAGGCCTGCACGGCCTGCACACGCTGGTCGAAGTCCAGGGCCGAACCCGGCTTCAGGGCACGTACCGACAGGTAGGTGGCAACGTCGATGCCTTCGTCTTCATAACGTGCACGCAGGCGGTCGAAGATGAACTCCAGCACCTGCTCGGCCAGGCCTGCGGCCTTGACCTTGGCGCCGAACTGCTTGACCGCGAACTCCACCGCAGGGGTCAGGTCCAGGTCCAGTTGCTTCTCGATCAGGATACGCAGCACGCCCAAGGCGGCCCGGCGCAAGGCATACGGGTCTTTGCTGCCGGTGGGCAGCATGCCGATGCCGAAGATACCGACCAAGGTGTCGAGCTTGTCGGCGATGGCTACCGCAGCACCGGTCAGGGTCTGTGGCAGCTCGGCGCCAGCACCGCGCGGCATGTACTGCTCGTTCAGCGCCAGGGCCACGTCTTGCGGTTCGCCGTCGTTGAGCGCGTAGTAGTAACCGGCAACGCCCTGCATCTCTGGGAATTCGCCGACCATTTCGGTGGCCAGGTCGCACTTGGACAGCAGCCCGGCACGGCCGGCGCGCTGGGCGTCGCCGCCGATCAGCGGGGCAATGTACGCGGCAAGCCGGGATACGCGCTCGGCCTTGTCGTAGACGGTGCCCAACTGCGCCTGGAAGACTACGTTCTTCAGGCGTTCGTTGAAGGTTTCGAGCGGCTGCTTCTTGTCCTGCTTGAAGAAGAACTCGGCGTCGGTCAGGCGCGGGCGCACGACCTTCTCGTTACCCGAGACGATCTGCTTGGGGTCACGGCTTTCGACGTTGGCCACGGTGATGAAGCGCGGCAGCAGCTTGCCTTCGCTGTCCAGCAGGCAGAAGTACTTCTGGTTGTCCTGCATGGTGGTGATCAAGGCTTCCTGCGGCACCTCGAGGAAACGCTCCTCGAACGAGCACACCAGCGGTACCGGCCACTCGACCAGCGCAGTCACCTCATCCAGCAGCGCTGGCGGCACGATGGCAGTGCCTTCCTGCTGCATGGCCAGTTCGGTGGTGCGCTTGGCAATCAGCTCGCGGCGTTCGGCGAAGTCGGCCAGCACGTAGGCTTTGCGCAGGTCTTCGACGTAGTTGGCCGGGGTGGTGATGACCACGTTCTGCGGATGGTGGAAGCGGTGCCCACGGGATTCACGGCCGGCCTGCTGCGACAGGATGGTGCAGTCGACGACCTGATCGCCCAGCAGCATCACCAGCCACTGGGTCGGGCGCACGAACTCTTCACGGCTGGCGGCCCAGCGCATGCGCTTGGGGATCGGCAGGTCGTTGAGCGAATCTTCGACGATGGTCGGCAGCAGGCTGGCGGTGGCCTTGCCCGGGATATGCTGGGAGAAGCGCAGCTTGGCGCCGCTCTGGTCGATTTCCGACAGCTCTACCCCGCACTTCTTGGCAAAGCCCAAGGCAGCCTGGGTCGGCTCGCCGTCCTTGAAGGCAGCCTGCAGGGGCGGGCCGTCGATATTGATGCTGCGGTCAGGCTGCTGTACATCCAGCTGGCGAATCAGCACGGCCAGACGACGCGGCGCGGCGTACACCTGTTTGCCGGTGTAGTTCAGGCCGGCGGCCTGCAGGCCTTTTTCGATGCCGGCCAGGAAGGCGTCACCAAGGGTGGCCAGGGCTTTGGGTGGCAGCTCTTCGGTGCCCAGTTCTACCAGGAAATCTTGAGCACTCATTGTGCAGCCTCCAGCTTCGCCAACACTTCGTCACGCAGTTCAGGGGTAGCCATCGGGAAGCCCAGGCGTGCACGGGCTTGCAGATAGCTTTGCGCCACGTCCCGGGCCAGGGTACGCACACGCAGGATGTAACGCTGGCGCTCGGTCACCGAGATGGCGCGACGGGCGTCGAGCAGGTTGAAGGTGTGCGAGGCCTTGAGCACCATTTCATAGGTCGGCAGCGGCAGGTCCAGCTTGATCAGGCGGTTGGCTTCGCTTTCGTAGAAGTCGAACAGCTCGAACAGTTTCTCGACGTTGGCGTGCTCGAAGTTGTAGGTCGACTGTTCCACTTCGTTCTGGTGGAACACATCGCCGTAGGTGACCTTGCCGAACGGGCCGTCGGCCCAGACCAGGTCGTACACCGAGTCGACACCCTGGATGTACATGGCCAGGCGCTCCAGGCCGTAGGTGATTTCACCGGTGACCGGGTAGCACTCGATGCCGCCTACTTGCTGGAAGTAGGTGAACTGGGTCACTTCCATGCCGTTGAGCCAGATTTCCCAACCCAGGCCCCAAGCGCCCAGGGTCGGCGATTCCCAGTTGTCTTCGACGAAGCGGATATCGTGGACCAGCGGATCCAGGCCGATGGCTTTCAGCGAGCCGAGGTACAGCTCCTGGAAGTTGGCCGGGTTGGGCTTGAGCACCACCTGGAACTGGTAGTAGTGCTGCAGGCGGTTGGGGTTTTCGCCATACCGCCCGTCGGCAGGGCGACGGCTGGGCTGCACGTAGGCGGCGTTCCAGGTTTCCGGGCCGACGGCGCGCAGGAATGTAGCGGTATGGAAAGTGCCGGCGCCTACTTCCATATCGTAGGGCTGAAGCACCACACAACCTTGAGCTGCCCAGTAGTTCTGCAGGGCGAGGATCAGGTCTTGGAAGGTACGCACGGCTGGCGTAGGCTGGCTCACGAAATTCACCTGTATCTGGGGATGCGGATGTAAAGAGCGGGAGTATAACCTGATTCGCCTCGCCCTCTACTCATTGGAGCCTTATGCCACGCTGCTTTTGGTGTACCGACGATCCGTTGTACCAGGCCTATCACGACCAGGAATGGGGAACACCGCAGCGTGATCCGGCGTTGCTGTTCGAGATGCTTTTGCTCGAAGGGTTCCAGGCCGGCCTGTCATGGATCACCGTCTTGCGTAAACGCGAGCGCTATCGCGAGGTGCTGCATGGCTTCGACCCGGTGAAGCTTTCGCAGATGAGCGATGAGCGCATCGAAGAGCTGATGCTCGATGCCGGCATCATCCGCAACCGCCTCAAGCTCAAGGCTGTCCGGCGCAATGCCCAGGCCTGGCTGGCTGTGGATAACCCGGCCGAGTGGCTCTGGTCGTTTGTCGGCGGCGAGCCGAAGATCAACCATTTCAGTGCCCGAAGCGAAGTGCCGGCGGTCACCGACGAGGCCAAGGCGATGAGCAAGGCGTTGCAGAAAGCCGGCTTTACATTCGTTGGCCCGACCATCTGCTACGCCTTCATGCAGGCTACCGGCATGGTCATGGACCACACCACCGATTGTGATCGTTACGCCGCCTTGCTGCGCTGAG
This sequence comes from Pseudomonas sp. SG-MS2, assembly GCF_009933855.1. Taxonomy (NCBI): domain Bacteria; kingdom Pseudomonadati; phylum Pseudomonadota; class Gammaproteobacteria; order Pseudomonadales; family Pseudomonadaceae; genus Pseudomonas; species Pseudomonas sp. SG-MS2. The sequence continues at coordinate 131,009 of NZ_MOMO01000258.1, forward strand.
GGGTTACAATGCGCGCCTTGCTGAAATAAGGAATTGGCCTGTGGAAAAGTTCAAGGGCGCTCTGATGGTCGGGGTGCTGCGTCTGTTTGCCAAGCTGCCCTGGGGCGCGGTACAGCGCGTCGGCGCCGGGATCGGCTGGCTGATGTGGAAAGTCCCCAACGGTTCGCGCAATGTCGTGCGCATCAACCTTGCCAAGTGCTTCCCTGAGATGGACCCGGTCGAGCGCGAGCAGCTGGTCGGCCGTGCGCTGAGAGACATTGGCAAATCCTTTGTCGAAAGTGCCTGTGCCTGGATCTGGCCGCCACAGCGTTCGCTTGAGCTGGTCAAGGAAGTGCACGGCCTGGAAGTGCTGGAACAGGCCCTGGCCTCAGGCAAGGGTGTGGTCGGCATCACCAGCCACCTGGGTAATTGGGAAGTGCTCAACCACTTCTACTGCAACCAGTGCAAACCGATCATCTTCTACCGCCCGCCGAAGCTCAAGGCTGTGGATGACCTGCTGCGTGAGCAGCGGGTGCAGATGGGCAACCGTGTGGCGCCTTCGACCAAGGAAGGCATCCTCAGCGTGATCAAGGAAGTGCGCCGCGGTGGGCAGGTGGGGATTCCCGCCGACCCGGAGCCGGCGGAATCGGCCGGTGTATTCGTGCCGTTCCTGGGCACCCAGGCGCTGACCAGCAAGTTCGTGCCGAACATGCTGGCCGGTGGCAAGGCGGTGGGGGTGTTCCTGCATGCCCTGCGCTTGCCGGATGGCTCGGGCTTCAAGGTGTTTCTCGAAGCTGCGCCAGAAGAAATGTACAGCACGGATGTGAACGTGTCGGCGGCGGCCATGAGCAAGGTGGTCGAGCGTTATGTGCGCGAATACCCGAGCCAGTACATGTGGAGCATGAAGCGCTTCAAGAAGCGCCCGCCTGGCGAGGCGCGCTGGTACTGAGATTTTGGGGCGCCTTGCGCCCCTTTCCCCACAGCTACCCCGCTGCTCTCAAGCTCAGCGCAAACCCAGTGGGAGATTCTATGGTTATCAGCAAGCCATTTTCGCGCCTTTGGTGACCTATTCGTCCTGATTTTTCATCAGGGCGAATGCCGCTCGTGCGAACTTTCTAGCCAGGATTACCTTTGCGGGGCTTTCCTTTGAGTCTTGCATCGGATTTACCGGCCCTATCGCCGGCAAGCCGGCTCCCACAGGGAACGCGCAGTTCTTGAGGTCTGCACTGTACTTGTGGGAGCCGGCTTGCCGGCGATGGGCTGCAAAGCAGCCCCGGCATTTCAGGCTTTATTCAGCTTCTTGAGAAACACCGCCATCTCTTTCTCGGCCTGCTTGTCCCCATGGGCCTGCGCCGCCACGATCCCGTCTTCCCAGGCCTTGCGCGCCGCCGTCAGGTCGCCCTGCAGTTGATACGCCTTGCCGAGCAGCTTCCACGCTGCCGAATACTTGGGGTCCTGTGCCACGCAACTGGCCAGGTGCACTGCCGCTTCGGCGCCGTTGCCCTCGTCCAGCCAGGCCTTGCCCAGGCCGAACCGCAGCAGCGGGTTATCCACACCCTTGGCCAGCATTTTCTCCAGCGATTCGCGCATGCCCGCCTCCCCTAGAAGAAACTCAAGCCGACGTGGAACAGCTTCTCCACGTCGCGAATGTGTTTTTTATCCACAACGAACAGGATCACGTGGTCACCCGACTCGATCACTGTGTCGTCGTGGGCGATCAGCACCTGCTCGTCGCGGATGATCGCGCCAATGGTGGTGCCCGGCGGCAGGGCGATATCTTCGATGGCCTTGCCGATCACCTTGCTCGATTTCGAGTCGCCATGGGCCACCGCCTCGATGGCCTCTGCCGCACCGCGGCGCAGGGAGTGCACGCTGACGATATCGCCACGGCGCACATGCGCCAGCAAGGTACCGATGGTAGCCAGCTGGGGGCTGATGGCGATATCGATTTCGCCGCCTTGCACGAGGTCTACGTAGGCCGGGTTGTTGATGATCGTCATTACCTTGCCCGCGCCCAGGCGCTTGGCCAGCAGTGACGACATGATGTTCGCCTCGTCATCATTGGTCAGGGCCAGGAAGATGTCGGCATCGGCAATGTTCTCTTCGAGCATCAGGTCCTTGTCCGAGGCGCTGCCCTGCAGCACCACGGTGCTTTCCAGGGTGTCGGAGAGGTGCCGGCAACGGGCCGCGCTCATCTCGATGATCTTCACCTGGTAGCGGCTTTCGATGGCCTCGGCCAGGCGTTCGCCGATTTGCCCGCCCCCGGCGATGACCACACGCTTGTTGGTCTCGTCGATGCGGCGTAGCTCGCCCATCACGGCGCGGATGTCTTTCTTCGCGGCGATGAAGAACACCTCGTCATCGGCCTCGATCACGGTGTCGCCCCGCGGGGTGATCGGCCGGTCACGGCGGAAGATCGCGGCCACGCGGGTATCGACGTTGGGCATGTGCGCGCGGATCTGGCGCAGCTGCTGGCCCACCAATGGGCCGCCGTAATAGGCCTTGACCGCCACCAGTTGCGCCTTGCCCTCGGCAAAGTCGATCACCTGCAGCGAACCTGGGTGTTCTATGAGCCGCTTGATGTAGTTGGTCACCACCTGTTCGGGGCTGATCAGCACGTCCACCGGGATGTGGTCGTTGTCGAACAGCTCCTCGCGGGTGAGGTAGGCCGATTCACGCACCCGGGCAATCTTGGTGGGCGTGTGGAACAGCGAATAGGCGACCTGGCAGGCGACCATGTTGGTTTCGTCGCTGTTGGTTACCGCCACCAGCATGTCAGCGTCATCGGCACCGGCCTGGCGCAGGACCGTCGGCAGCGAGCCGCGGCCTTGGACGGTGCGGATATCCAGGCGGTCGCCCAGGTCACGCAGGCGGTCGCCGTCGGTATCGACCACAGTGATGTCGTTGGCTTCGCTGGCCAGATGCTCTGCCAGCGTACCGCCTACCTGGCCTGCGCCAAGGATGATGATCTTCATCCGCTACTCCCTAACCTTTTTTCTTAACCGCGCGAGGCGGCGATCTTGATCAGCTTGGCATAGTAGAAACCGTCATGGCCGCCTTCCTGGGCCAGCAGCTGGCGGCCATGGGGCTGGCGGATACCAGCTTCTGTGGCCAGGTCCAGCTCACGGGCGCCCGGCGTGCGGGCAAGGAAGGCCTCGATCACTTCGGTATTCTCGGTCGGCAGGCTGGAGCAAGTGGCGTACAGCAGCATGCCGCCGACTTCCAGGGTCGGCCACAGGGCATCGAGCAACTCGCCCTGCAGCGCGGCCAGCGCCGGAATGTCGTCAGCCTGGCGGGTCAGCTTGATGTCCGGGTGGCGGCGAATGACGCCGGTAGCCGAGCACGGCGCGTCGAGCAGGATGCGCTGGAACGGCTTGCCGTCCCACCAGCTGGCGGTGTCACGGGCGTCGCAGGCGATCAGTTCGGCGTCCAGTTGCAGGCGGTCGAGGTTCTCGCGCACCCGGGTCAGGCGCTTGGCTTCCAGGTCGATGGCCACCAGGTGCGCAAGGCCCGCTTCTGCCTCGAGCAGGTGGCACGTCTTGCCGCCTGGGGCGCAGCAGGCATCGAGCACGCGCTGGCCGGGGGCCAGTTCAAGCAGGTCGGCCGACAGCTGCGCGGCTTCGTCCTGAACGCTCACCCAGCCCTCGGCAAAGCCCGGCAGGCTGCGCACGTCGCAGGCCTCAGTCAGCACAATGCCGTCGCGGCTGAACTGGCAGGCGCTGGCGTCAACGCCGGTTTCGGTCAGCAGGGCAAGGTAGGCATCGCGGCTGTGGTGGCGGCGGTTGACCCGCAGGATCATTGGTGGGTGAGCGTTGTTGGCCGCGCAAATGGCTTCCCACTGCTCGGGCCAGAACGCCTTGAGGGCTTTCTGCAGCCAGCGTGGGTGGGCGGTGCGTACAACAGGGTCGCGTTCCATGCCGGCGAGCAGCGCCTCGCCTTCACGTTGGGCGCGGCGCAGCACGGCGTTGAGCAGGCCCTTGGCCCACGGTTTTTTCAGTTTGTCGGCGCAACCGACCGTCTCGCCGATGGCGGCGTGGGCCGGGATGCGCGTGTAGAACAACTGGTACAGGCCTACCAGCAGCAGTGCCTGCACATCGGCATCAGCGGCCTTGAACGGCTTCTGCAGCAACTGGGCTGCGAGCAGGTCCAGGCGTGGCTGCCAGCGGGCGGTACCGAACGCCAGGTCCTGGGTCAGGCCGCGGTCGCGGTCCTCGACCTTGTCCAGTTGCGCCGGCAGCGAGCTGTTCAGCGAGGCCTTGCCACTGAGCACAGCGGCCAAGGCACGGGCGGCGGCGAGGCGTGGGTTCATTGGCCAAGCACCTTGCCGGTGGCGAACTTCTCGCGGCGGCTATTGAACAGGTCGCTGAAGGCCAGGGCCTTGCCGCCAGGCAATTGCAGGCGGGTAAGGCTCAAGGCCTGGTCACCGCAGGCGACCACGAGGCCGTCTTTGCTGGCTGACAGGATCTCGCCAGGGGCGCCTTCACCTGTGGACAATCTGGCGGCCAGCACCTTCACGCTTTCGCCATCCAGAGTGCTGTGGCACACCGGCCAAGGGTTGAAGGCGCGGATCAGGCGCTCAAGCTCCACAGCCGGGCGGCTCCAGTCGATGCGTGCCTCGTCTTTGTTCAGCTTGTGCGCATACGTGGCCAGGGCGTCGTCCTGCACCTCGCCTTGCAGGCTGCCATCGGCCAGGCCGGCGATGGCTTGCACCACGGCTGGCGGGCCCATTGCGGCGAGGCGATCGTGCAGGCTGCCGCCGGTGTCTTCGGCACTGATTGGTGTGACGACCTTGAGCAGCATCGGGCCAGTGTCCAGGCCTGCTTCCATGCGCATCACGGTCACGCCGCTCTCGGCGTCGCCGGCTTCCACGGCGCGCTGGATCGGCGCCGCGCCGCGCCAGCGTGGCAGCAGGGAGGCGTGGCTGTTGATGCAGCCCAGGCGTGGGATGTCCAGCACCACCTGGGGCAAGATCAGGCCATAGGCGACCACTACCATCAGGTCCGGCTTGAGCGCGGCGAGTTCCGCCTGGGCATCTTCATTGCGCAGGGTTGGCGGCTGGAACACCGGGATGTCATGGGCCACCGCCAGCGCTTTGACCGCGCTTGGCATCAGCTTCTGGCCACGGCCGGCCGGGCGGTCGGGCTGGGTGTAGACGGCCACGATCTCGTAGGGGCTGTCGAGCAGGGCCTTGAGGTGTTCGGCGGCAAACTCTGGAGTGCCTGCAAAGACGATGCGCATGGAGGTCTCGCTTCAAAAAAGAAAAAGGCTTGCCGGAGCAAGCCTTCTGGAAGGTGGGATCAGGCTTGCTGGCGGTGCTGCTTTTCCAGCTTCTTCTTGATCCGGTCGCGCTTGAGCTGCGACAGGTAGTCGACGAACAGCTTGCCGTTGAGGTGATCGAACTCGTGCTGCACGCATACCGCCAGCAGGCCTTCGGCTTCGAGCTCGAAAGGCTTGCCGTCACGGTCCTGCGCCTTGACGCGCACACGCAGCGGACGGTCGACGTTCTCGTAGAAGCCCGGCACCGACAGGCAGCCTTCCTGGTACTGGCCCATGTCGTGGGTCAGCTCTTCGACCGACGGGTTGATGAAGACCCGCGGCTCGCTGCGGTCTTCGCTCAGGTCCATGACCACAATCTGTTTGTGGACGTTGACCTGGGTGGCAGCCAGGCCGATGCCAGGCGCTTCGTACATGGTTTCAAACATGTCGTCGATCAGCTGGCGCAGGGCGTCGTCGAACTCCGTCACCGGTTTGGCGATGGTGCGCAGGCGCGGGTCTGGGAATTCGAGAATGTTCAAAATGGCCATAGGGTCAGGCAATCACTGTGCGTTCGGTTGAAAACTGAGCATACATAATAAAGGGAATCGACGATTTCGGCACCTGGCAAGCTCGTCTAGGGTGTTTATGGGCTTGATAGCGTCCATTTAATGGACAGCTTTTCAAAGTGTTACCCACAAACTTATCCACAGGTTGTGCCACGTAAATGGCCCTGTTTCGATCAAGGATGATCTCTATGCCGTTCCACCATTCGTCGCTTTGCCCGCCTGCCGAACTGGAAGCGCGGTTACGTCTACACCGCCTGCCCGAGACGGGATTGCGTCGTTTTCACACCTTGCTGCAAGCCTTTGGCAGTGCGTCTTCAGCGCTCAGTGCACCGGCGGGTGCCTGGCGTGCGCTGGGCATTGCGCAGGCCACCATCGACGCCCGGCGCAGTGCCGAAGTACGCGACGGGGCGCTGGCTGCAATGGCCTGGATAGAGCGTCCGGGCCAGCATTTGCTGATGTGGGACAGCCCTGGCTACCCCGCGCTGCTGGGCGAAATCGATGATGCCCCGCCGCTGCTTTTCGTCGCAGGCGACCCGGCTTTGCTCGAACGGCCACAGCTGGCAATAGTGGGCAGCAGGCGTGCTTCACCCCCGGCGCTCGATACCGCCAAGGCATTTTCCCGTTACCTCTCGCAGGCCGGGTTCACCATCACCAGTGGGCTTGCTTTGGGAATCGACGGTGCCGCTCATCGGGCCGCATTGCAGGCCGGGGGAGGCACGATCGGTGTGTTAGGCACTGGGCTGCAAAAACTTTATCCACAGCGCCACCGTGACCTGGCCAAAGCGATGATCGACAGCGGTAGCACGCTGGTTTCCGAGTACCCGCTCGATGCCGGGCCGCTGCCGGGTAACTTTCCGCGACGCAATCGCATCATCAGTGGCCTGTCACTCGGCGTGCTGGTGGTTGAGGCGAGCCTGGCCAGCGGTTCTTTGATCACAGCCCGCCTGGCCGCCGAGCAAGGCCGTGAGGTTTACGCCGTTCCCGGCTCGATCCACCACCCCGGTGCCAAAGGCTGCCACCAGTTGATTCGCGACGGCGCACTGCTGGTTGAAAGCGTGGGGCAGATACTGGAAAGCTTGCAGGGTTGGCAGAACCTGCCGCCGGCAGTTGTGGATAAACCGTCCCATCCATTGCTTGCCTTGCTGCATGCTGCACCGCAGACCAGCGAGGCACTGGCTGCTTGTAGCGAGCTGCCCTTGGCGCAAGTACTGGCGCAATTGACCGAGCTGGAGCTCGAGGGCCGGGTGACCAATGAAGCCGGGCGTTGGTTTGCCCGCGCTGGCTAAGTAAACTGCGCGCATGGCTTAAATGCGGAGAGACACAAATGGTGAGCAGTTGGCGTGTGCAACAAGCCGCGCGTGAGATTCGGGCCGGTGCGGTGATCGCCTACCCGACTGAAGCGGTCTGGGGCCTGGGCTGCGACCCATGGAACGAGGACGCGGTGTATCGCTTGCTGGCGCTCAAGTCGCGGCCTGTGGATAAAGGGCTGATCCTGGTCGCCGACAACATCCGCCAGTTCGACTTCCTGTTCGAGGATTTTCCAGAGGACTGGATCGACCGCATGGGCAGCACCTGGCCTGGGCCCAATACCTGGCTGGTGCCGCACCAGGACCTGTTGCCGGAGTGGGTGACGGGGCAGCATGACACCGTGGCGCTGCGGGTCAGTGATCACCCGCAGGTGCGCGAGTTGTGCGCGCTGGTCGGGCCGTTGATTTCCACTTCTTGCAACCCAGGCGGGCGCCCGGCGGCGAAGAGCCGGTTGCGAGTGGAGCAGTATTTCCATGGTGACCTGGACATGGTGCTGGGTGGGGCCCTGGGTGGGCGGAAGAATCCGAGTGTGATTCGTAACCTGGCCACGGGCGAGATCGTTCGCCCGGGTTGACGCTGGCGAGGGCTGCGCCCTCGAATCGCCGGCAAGCCGGCTCCCACAGGGGTTGCGTGTAAGCCGGCTTGCCGGCGAATGGGCCGCAAAGCGGCCCTGAATGCTGCCAGCACATCAGTTTAGGAAAACTCCTACAACCCGCATCGAATACCATCACCTTCTCAGTGGGAAGTCCTGTCTCTAGGCTTCAGACCGTCGCCGAACAACTTGGCGATCGGGTGTGGTAGCCCGGATGCATCATTTCCATGACAGTCTATGGCGGCTGTACGCGGGAGGCTTTCGAGCCTGCCTGGATTGGAAAATGCCCGGGTCTACCACCTCGCGGACAGTCGCCACCCAATTCACGTGGTAGTGATTGGTAGCGGCATTGAGGAGCATTTTCCATGGTCAAGAAACTCGTCCCAGATCCACCACTTCCCTGCACTTCCACCCGCCCCTTCGGCCGCTGCGACGCCGGCCATTCAGCGCTGTTCAGCGTAAACCCCAACATTTCCGCCGCCGACGCCTTGGTCCACGTAGCCCTCTACCTGCGGTGTGCCTACGAGACTGGCTACAAGACGCTCGATTACCTGCGCGAAGAAGGCCGCGGCATGTACTGGTCGAACCTGCATGCGATCGAGATGGCGGAGGGGTTGGTAGAGGCGATGCTTGAAGGTATCGAGTCAGCGCCTGCGCAGCAGAGGTAGTTGTGAGGCTTGCAGGTGCTCGCCTTGGTTTTTGCATTGTTGCGTAGAACGAGCGCCGTCCACACGGCGCTCTATCTCAAAGGCTCTAAAAGCGCCAAGCCAGGCACTCAAGGCAACAAAACAGTCGAACCCACCGTCCGCCGCGCCGACAGTTCGCTCTGCGCCTTGGCCGCCTCGCTCAACGGATACCGCTGCTGGATATCCACAACCACCTTGCCACTTGCGATCACCGCAAACAGGTCATCCGCCATGGCCTGGGTGTTCTCGGCATTGTTGGCATAACTGGCCAAGGTCGGCCGTGTGACATACAGCGACCCTTTCTGCGCCAGGATCCCCAGGTTCACCCCGCTCACGGCGCCCGACGCATTGCCAAAGCTCACCATCAAGCCGCGCGGTTGCAGGCAGTCCAGCGAGGTCAGCCAGGTGTCGGCACCCACGCCGTCATACACCACCGGGCACTTTTTGCCATCGGTCAGCTCCAGCACCCGCTTGGCCACATCCTCGTGGCTGTAGTCGATGGTCTCCCAGGCGCCCAGTGCCTTGGCCCGCTCTGCTTTCTCGGCCGAACTGACGGTACCGATCAGCTTGGCCCCCAGCGCCTTGGCCCATTGGCACGCGAGCGAGCCGACGCCCCCGGCGGCGGCGTGGAACAGGATCACATCGCCCGGCTGCACGGCGTAGGTCTGCTTGAGCAGGTACTGCACGGTCAGGCCCTTGAGCATCACCGCCGCCGCCTGCTCGAAACTGATGTTGTCGGGCAGCTTGACCAGGTTGGCCTCCGGCAAGGTGTGCACCTCGCTGTAGGCGCCCAGCGGGCCGCCGCCATAGGCCACGCGGTCGCCCACTTTCAGGCGGGTGACGCCCTCACCTACCGCCTCGACTACCCCGGCACCCTCGGTGCCCAGGCCTGAAGGCAGCGCAGGCGGGGCATACAGCCCGCTGCGGAAATAGGTGTCGATGAAGTTCAAGCCGATCGCATGGTTACGCACTCGAACCTGCTGCGCCCCGGGCGGTGCCGGGTCGAACTCCACCAGCTGCAATACTTCCGGGCCGCCATGCTGGCTGAACTGGATACGCTTGGCCATCTCGCACTCCTGTTGTCGGGATCGGGAAAGGCCTTCTATCGGACGCCTTTGCTTGATCGCCGTCAACTGCGGCGCGCCAGCTGCCGGTGGTATGCTACGCGGCGAATTCTTCCCTGCCCGTTCCTGGTGACCCGATGACTAGCCGCACCGAGGCCGTGAAAGCCTACCTGCTCGACCTGCAAGACCGCATCTGCTCTGCCCTCGAAACCGAGGACGGGGGCGCCCGCTTCGTCGAGGATGCCTGGGTGCGCGAAGCCGGTGGCGGGGGCCGCACGCGGGTGATCGGCGACGGCAAGCTGATCGAGAAAGGCGGCGTCAACTTCTCCCACGTGTTCGGTAGCGGCCTGCCTCCGTCGGCCAGCGCCCACCGCCCCGAGCTGGCAGGCCGTGGCTTCGAGGCCTTGGGCGTGTCGCTGGTGATCCACCCGCATAACCCGCACGTGCCGACTTCCCACGCCAACGTGCGTTTCTTCATCGCCGAAAAAGAAGGTGAAGAGGCTGTGTGGTGGTTTGGCGGCGGCTTCGACCTGACCCCCTACTACGGCAACGAGGAAGACTGCATCCACTGGCACCGTGTGGCCGAGCAGGCCTGCGCGCCGTTCGGCGCCGACGTGTACCCGCGCTACAAGGCCTGGTGCGACCGTTACTTCCACATCAAGCACCGTGGCGAGCCGCGCGGTATCGGCGGGCTGTTCTTCGATGACTTGAACGAGTGGGGCTTCGATACCTGCTTCGCCTTCATCCGCGCCATCGGCGATGCCTACGTCGACGCCTACCTGCCGATCGTCCAGCGCCGCAAGGACACGCCCTATACCGCTGAGCAGCGCGAGTTCCAGGAGTACCGCCGCGGGCGCTATGTGGAGTTCAACCTGGTGTATGACCGTGGCACCCTCTTCGGCCTGCAGTCCGGTGGCCGTACCGAGTCGATCCTGATGTCGCTGCCGCCGCAAGTGCGCTGGGGCTACGACTGGAAGGCCGTACCTGGCAGCGAAGAAGCGCGCCTGACCGAGTACTTCCTGCAAGACCGCGATTGGCTTGCACAGTAAGCTTGTGGATAACCGAGGAGCCCTCATGGACCAGTACGTCGTATTTGGTAACCCAATCGGCCACAGCAAGTCGCCGTTGATTCACCGCCTGTTTGCCGAACAGACCGGCCAGGACCTGGAGTACGCCACCCTGCTGGCGCCGCTTGACGAGTTCAGCGACTGCGCCCGGGGCTTTTTCAAGCAAGGCAGTGGCGCCAACGTGACCGTGCCATTCAAGGAAGAGGCCTACCGCCTGTGTGACAGCCTCACCCCGCGCGCCCAACGGGCCGGGGCGGTGAACACCTTGAGCAAGCTGGCCGATGGCTCGCTGCGGGGCGATAACACTGATGGCGCGGGCCTTGTGCGCGACCTTACAGTGAATGCCGGGGTTGAACTGACTGGCAAACGTATTCTGATCCTTGGCGCCGGGGGCGCAGTGCGCGGCGTGCTGGAGCCGATCCTGGCGCATGACCCTCAGTCCTTGGTAATTGCCAACCGCACACTGGAAAAGGCCGAGCAGCTGGCACGCGAGTTCGATGAGATGGGGCCGGTGATGGCCAGCGGTTTCGCCTGGCTGCACGAGCCGGTGGACGTGATCATCAACGCCACGTCGGCGAGCCTGTCCGGCGAGCTGCCGCCGATTGCCGACAGCCTGGTCGAGGCCGGGCGCACCGTGTGCTACGACATGATGTATGGCAAGGAGCCGACGCCATTCTGCCAGTGGGCCAGCAAGCTGGGGGCGGCCAAGGTGCTGGATGGGCTGGGCATGTTGGCAGAGCAGGCGGCGGAGGCGTTCTTCATCTGGCGTGGGGTACGTCCGGAAACGGCGCCGGTGCTGGCTGAGTTACGCCGGCAGCTCGCTCGGGGCTGAGATTTATGGGGCCGCTTTGCGGCCCATCGCCGGCAAGCCAGCCCCTACAGGTACAGCGCCGGCCTCAGGCCTTGGCAAGCAGCCCCGACGATCACTCCGCAAATTGGATGGGGCAAAGCTCCACCCCTTCCAGCTTCTGCAATTCCTCGACCACCTGCGGTCTTGCCCGAAGCAAGGTCAGGCTCCCTCCGGCCCGGCGCAACCGCCGTGCCTCGCGGTGCAACATGTCCACACCCGAGTAATCGATGAAATTCACCTGGCGTGCATCGATCACCACATGCGGGCCCTGGCAACGCTGCAGGCGCACCTGCAGGTAGTGCGCCGCACCGAAGAAGATCGACCCGCCCACCCGCAGCACGTCGGCCTGGCCTTCGCGGCTCTGCTGCACGCGTGGCCGTGAAGTGCGCTTGAGGTAGAAGAACAGCGAAGCCAGCACACCGGCATAAATCGCTGTCTGCAGCTCCAGCAGCAAGGTTGCAGCAGCGGTCAGGGCCATAACCAGGAACTCCGACCGGCTGACCCTGAACAGCGCACGGATGCCCCGGTGGTCCACCAGGCCCCAGCAGATCAGCAGGATACTGCCGGCCATGGCCGGTATCGGCAGGTGTGCGATCAACCCTGCACCGGTGACGGCGAACAGCGCCACCCAAAGCGCCGAGAACACCCCGGCCATGGGCGAACGGGCGCCAGCGTCGTAGCTGAGCCCAGAGCGGGTGAAGGAGCCAGAAGACAGGTAGCCTGAAAAGAATGAACCGACGATGTTCGACATACCTTGGGCGCGGATTTCCTGGTCGGCGTCGATCAGCTGTTCGGAGCGTGCCGACAGCGAACGGGCAATCGACAGGCTGGTTACCAGGCCCAGCATACCCACCGCTACGGCACTGGGCAGCAGGCGCAGCATCAGCTCCACATCCAGTAACGGCAGTGGGCTGAGTGGGGGTAGCTGGCCGGTGAACGCTGGCACCCGCGGTACATGGCCAAAGAAACCAGGCAGCGACCAGGCCACCAGGCTGATTACGATGAGGCTTATCAACAGGCTCGGCCAGCGTGGCCGCCAAATTTTGAAGGCCACACCGACAAGGACGGTGCCCAAGCCCAGTATCAGGGACGGCAAGTCGACCTCACCAGCATGGCTTGCCAGGTCTTGTACTGTTTTAAACGCCGTGGCCTGGCTCGGCAAATCCATACCCAGCAGGTTGGGTAACTGGCCCAGGGCAATGACGATGGCGGCGCCCAGGGTGAAGCCAAGCACCACCGAATGGGAAACGAAGTTGACCAGTGCGCCGAAGCGCAGCAGCCCGAGCAGCAACTGGAAGATGCCAGCGAGGAAGGTCAGCAGCAGCACGAGGGTCACGTAATCGGCACTACCGGCCACCGCCAAGGGGCTGATGCTGGCGTAAAGGACGATGGAGATGGCGGCGGTCGGCCCGCAAATCAGGTACCAGGACGAGCCCCACAGGCAGGCGACCAGTACCGGCACGATGGCCGCATAAAGACCGTATTCGGCAGGCAGGCCGGCGATCAGGGCGTAGGCGATCGATTGCGGCAGGGCAAGGATGGCACCGCTCAGGCCGACCAGCAGGTCCTCGCGCAGGCTGCGGCCCGATTGACGGGGCAGCCAGGTCAAGAAGGGCAGCAGGTGGTTTAAGCGGGGCATGGGCAGTTCCTGATTCAAGAGCGCAGGCGAGGGCTTTGCCCTCGTTTCGCGACACAAGGCCGCTCCTACGCCAAATCGTACCCTGCGTGTAGGAGCGGCCTTGCGTCGCGAATGGGCCGCAACGCGGCCCCAGCAACCTAACAGATAAACCAATCAGAGTTTGGCGTTGACAGCCTCTTTGGCATCGCCGCCAGAAGTGGTGGTCACTCCATCAAGCCATTTTTGAAGCAGATCTGGATGCGCCTTGACCCACGCCTTGGCCGCTTCATCGAAACTGATCTTTTTATCCACAACCTCCGCCATGATGCTGTTTTCCATGTCCAGGGTGAATGTCAGGTTACCCAACAATTTTGCGGGGTTAGGGCAGGCTTGTGGATAACCTTTGCGCGTCAGGGTATAGACCTCACCCTTGCTGCCAAACCACTTCTCCCCGCCCGTCAGGTAATGCATGTTCAGTTTCACGTTCATCGGGTGCGGGGTCCAGCCCAGGAAGGTGATGAACTGCTTCTTCTTCACAGCGCGGTCGACCTGCGCCAGCATTGCCTGTTCGCTCGACTCGACCAGCTTCCATTGGCCGAGGTCGAATTCATTCTTGTCGATGATTTCCTTCAGCGACAGGTTGGCGGGCGCGCCTGAGCCGATTCCGTACAGCTTCTTGTCGAACTGATCGGCATGCTGTTGCAGGTCGGCGAAGCTTTTCACGCCGGCATCCCACACGTAATCGGGCACCGCCAGGGTGAACTCGGTGCCTTCAAGGTTGCGCGACAGCTGCTGCACATCGCCATTGGCAACGAACTTGTCATGAAAACCCTGATGCGCCGGCATCCAGTTACCCAGGAAGGCATCGACCTTACCGTCCTTGAGGCCGCCGTAGATGATCGGCACCGCCAGGCTGTCGATCTTCACCTGGTAGCCCAGGCTCTCCAGAAGCAAGCGGGCGATGGCGTTGGTGGTGGCGATGTCGCTCCAGCCGGGGTCGGCCATCCTTACGGTGCTGCATTGCGCGTCTTCGGCGTGGGCCGTGGCGGTGCCCAGGCTCAGGGCCAGGGCGAACACGATGGTGGAGAACTTCTGCATGGCGGCTTCTCTTCTCAATCCAGGGGTGCGGGCTGTGGATAACGTGCCTTGCGCTCGAGGTCGTCGAGATCGATGTGGTTGCGCATGTACTGTTGGCTGGCGTCCACCAGCGGTTGGTGGTCCCAGCTTTTCAGTTTGCCGATGGCCAGCGCTTCGGCCACCAAGCGGCGGCGCCGCTGGCTGGCCAGTACCTGCTGGCGCAGGCTGGGGATATCCCAGCGCTGGCGTGCTTCGTCGACAAATGCCTGCAGCAGCACCTGATGGTCCGGGCTGCCGGTGAGGTTCTCCCGCTCGTGCGGGTCGCGGCTCAGGTCATAGAGTAAACACGGGTCGTCTTCGCTGTACACGAACTTGTATGGGCCGCGGCGGATCATCATCATTGGCCCGACGGTACCCTCGGCCATGTACTCGCCGATCACTTGGTCGTGGCCACCCTGCCCTTGCAGGTGGCCGAGCAGCGATTGGCCGTCCAGATGCAAACTTTTATCCACAGTACCGCCGGCAAGCTCGACCAGCGTCGGCAGCAGGTCGCAGGTCGATACCGAGGCACTGACCCGGGCCGGGGCGAAGCGCTTGGGCGCGTGGACCAGCAGCGGCACCCGCGCCGACATCTCGAACCAGTGCATCTTGTACCAGAGCCCGCGCTCGCCAAGCATGTCGCCGTGATCGCCAGAGAAAATGACCAGGGTGTCGTCGGCCAGGTTGCACTCCTCCAGGGTCTGCAACAGCTGGCCGATGTTGTCGTCGATGTAGCTGCAGGCACCGAAGTAGGCACGGCGTGCATCGCGGATCTTGTCCACAGGCAGGGGCTTGTTCCACAGGTCGTACACCTTGAGCAGGCGCTGTGAGTGCGGGTCGAGTTCGTGCTGGCCGAATTCGGCGCGGGGCATGGGGATATCCACACCCTCGTAGCGATCCCAGTAGCGCTTGGGGATGGTGTACGGGTCGTGGGGGTGGGTCATGGACACGGTGAGGCAGAACGGCCGACCATCGTTCTCGCGGACATGGTCGTAAAGGTACTGACGGGCCTTGAATACCACTTCTTCGTCGAAATCCAGCTGGTTGGTACGTACGCAAGGGCCGGCCTGCAAGACCGATGACATGTTGTGATACCAGCTTGCGCGCTCGTCCGGGGCATCCCAGTTCACTGCCCAGCCGTAGTCGGCGGGGTAGATGTCGCTGGTCAAGCGTTCTTCGTAGCCGTGCAACTGGTCCGGGCCGCAGAAATGCATCTTGCCCGACAGCGCGGTGCGGTAGCCGAGCCGGCGCAGGTAGTGGGCGTAGGTCGGGATATCGGCCGGAAAGTCGGCGGCGTTGTCGTAGGCGCCAATACGGCTGGGCAATTGGCCGCTTACCAGGGTAAAGCGCGAGGGTGCGCACAGCGGGCTGTTGCAGTAGGCCGAGTCGAACACCACCGCCTGATCGGCCAGGCGGCTCAGGTGGGGCATCTGAATCGGTGAAGGGCCATATATCGGCAAGAGCGGCGCGGCCATCTGGTCGGCCATGATGAACAGGATATTCGGGCGCGTCATGATTGGCTTCCATCGTTGAAGGTTATGCGAATAGCTTGCCTATCAAGATGCGACTGCAAGTAACATGGGTAAAGCCCATGGCGGGCAATGTCTGGGATTAGTTAAGCTTATGTTTGATCACCTGACCGACTTGTCGCTCGACGCACTGCGCGTTTTCGAGGCCGCTGCCCGCTTGCGTGGTTTCACGGCTGCGGCCCTGGAGTTGGGCACTACCCAGCCGGCGGTAAGCCAGCAGATCAAACGGCTGGAGGCTCGGTTGAACACGCGCCTGTTTGACCGTATCTACCGCGGCATCGCGCTGACCGATGCCGGGCAGGTATTGTTCGAGCAGGTTCATCAAGGCCTGCAGGCCATGGATGACGGCATTGCCCTGGCCAGCGGGCGCAGCCAGCGCGAGGTGCTGCAGGTCGCCACCGACTTTGCCTTCGCAGCGTTCTGGCTGATGCCGCGGTTGCAGCGGTTTCACGAGGCTTATCCACAGGTGGACGTTAGCCTGGTGACCGGTGAGCGCAGCCAGGGGATGCTGCGGCCGGATATCGATGTGGCGGTGTTGTTTGGGGATGGGCGGTTCCACCAGGGCGAGAGCCGTTGGCTGTTCGATGAGGAAGTATTCCCGGTCTGCAGCCCTCGGCTGACTCGTGGCAAACCCTTGTCAGCCGTGGCTTTGCAACGTTTGCCACTGCTTCATCTGCGCGGCGAGCAAGCCAGCCGCTGGTTCGACTGGGCGGGGCTGTTTCGTGGCTTTGGCGTGGAAAGCCCGCCGCCGCCCGGGCAGCTACGGTTCGATAACTACACGCTGTTGGTTCAGGCGGCAATTGCCGGGCAAGGGGTGGCGATCGGCTGGCGGCATCTGGTCGATGGGCTGGTCGAGCAAGGGTTGCTGTGCCGGCCGCTGGAGGGGAGCCTGCGCTCGACGCGGGGGTATTACGTGGTGTTGCCGCCGCGCAAGCGGCGTGGGGCGCTGATCGAGCGGTTTGTGGGTTGGCTTGAAGATGAGCGGAGTCAGTGATTGGGGCTGCTGCGCAGCCCATCGCTGGCAAGCCAGCTCCTACAGGTCCATGCAGGACTTGAGCTTGCGCAGTACCTGTAGGCCCCGGGGCTCTACGTCACGAAGTTCAGATGCTCGCCCCGATGCAGATCCAGCTCGAGCATATCGGCCATCCCCGCCGCCATTCGCTCCAGGTCCATGAGTGCCTGTGGCGCATTGATCAACGTCCAGTGCAATGGGCTGCGTTGCAGCGCATCCACAACCTGGTCCACGCACTCACGTTCTGCTTCGGTGTACTTGCCCGGCGCATCCAGCACATCGAAATCGCCCACCAGCAGCACCCGGCGTATAGTCGTGCGAGAAAGCCCGGCCACCAACGCTTCGCTCATCTGCCCTTGCGCTGCAAGGTCACCCGGCGCCAGCGCCGACAACAGGGCAATCACCGCCGAGCCCCCTGCTGCGCCCTGCTCCGCCTGGTCGGCATCACCCAGCCCGCCTAGCTTGAAATGCAGGCCCGGGCGCGGCGCATGGCGGTTGAGGTCATCGACCACGGCAGTGACCTCGTGCTGACGTGACAGCAACTCGACCATCAGGGCACTGCCCAGGCTGCTTTGAGCCCCGAACAGCACCAGCTTGAACACTGGGGTTTCGGCATTTTTCACTGCATCACTCCCTTTGCGGGTGGGTGATGGTTTGACCGCAATCAGGAGACATCGTGCAGAGGATCAAGGGCTATCACGCCCACGTTTATTACGACGCATCGACTATCGAGCAAGCGCGTGAGCTGTGCGAGGAGGCGGCGCGGCGGTTCCCCGTGACCATGGGGCGCATGCATGAGAAGCCGGTAGGGCCGCACCCGGACTGGAGCTGCCAGCTGGCGTTCGGGCCGGAGGTGTTGGGGGTGGTATTGCCGTGGTTGGCGTTGTATCGCAAGGGGTTGGTGGTGTTTCTGCACCCGCTGACTGGGGATGAGCTGGCGGATCACCGCGATCATGCGATCTGGATGGGGGCTTTGCGGCCTTTGAAATTATCGGTTTTTGGCGGTTAGCGATGTGTTGGCTTCTTCGCGGACAAACCCGCGAAGAAGCCACACGGCTCAGCGCCGAGCGCCGCGCACGCCTTCAGCCAGCGCAGAGCACAGGCTCAATACATCGGCAACAGCCTGATCGGCGTCTTTGGCCTGGGCGATCTTGTCGACCAGCGCCGAACCTACCACCACGCCATCAGCCAGGCGCGCAATCGCTGCGGCCTGCTCTGGCGTACGAATGCCGAAGCCAACGCTGATCGGCAGGTCGGTATGCCGACGCAGGCGGGCGATGGCTTCGGTGACGTGCTCGGTGGTTGCCGAGCCGGCGCCGGTCACGCCTGCCACCGACACGTAATAGACGAACCCCGAGCTGCGCTCCAGCACCCGTGGCAGGCGCACATCGTCGGTGGTCGGGGTGGTCAGGCGAATGAAGTCGATGCCAGCGGCCTGGGCCGGGGTAGCGAGCTCAGCATCGTGCTCCGGCGGCAGGTCGACGATGATCAGGCCATCGACACCCGCTTCTTTGGCTTCTGCGACGAATTTCTCTACGCCAAAGCGGTGGATCGGGTTGTAGTAACCCATCAGCACGATCGGTGTGGCCTGGTTGTCGACGCGGAATTCACGCACCATCTGCAGGGTCTTGGCCAGGTTCTGGCCTGCTTCCAGCGCACGCAGCGTGGCCAGCTGGATAGCTACGCCATCGGCCATCGGGTCGGTGAACGGCATGCCCAGTTCGATCACATCGGCACCGGCCGCCGGCAGGCCCTTGAGGATCTGCAGCGAGGCATCGTAGCCAGGGTCGCCGGCAGTGACGAAGGTGACCAGTGCGGAGCGGCCTTCGGCTTTCAGCTCGGCAAAGCGTTGTTCAAGACGGCTCATGCCTGTTTCTCCTGGGCGGCCATGTGGTTCATCACGGTTTGCATGTCTTTGTCGCCACGGCCTGACAGGCAGATGACCATCAGGTGGTCCTTGGGCAGGTTTGGCGCGCGCTTGATCGCTTCAGCCAGGGCGTGCGAGGTTTCCAGGGCCGGGATGATGCCTTCCAGGCGGCAGGTGGCGTGGAACGCGTCGAGGGCCTCATCGTCGGTGATGCTGACGTACTCCACACGCTTCACTTCATGCAGGTAGGCATGCTCGGGGCCGATGCCCGGGTAGTCGAGGCCGGCCGAAATCGAGTGGGCGTCAGTGATCTGGCCGTCACCGTCCTGCAGCAGGTAGGTGCGGTTGCCGTGCAGCACGCCGGGTACGCCACCGTTGAGGCTGGCCGCATGCTTGTCGGTGTGCACGCCATGGCCACCGGCTTCCACACCAATGATCTTGACGCTCTCGTCTTCGAGGAATTCGTGGAACAGGCCCATGGCATTGGAGCCACCGCCAACACAGGCAATCAGGCTGTCGGGCAGGCGGCCTTCCTTCTCTTGCAACTGGGCGCGGGTCTCTTTGCCGATGATCGACTGGAAATCGCGAACCATTGCAGGATACGGGTGCGGGCCGGCCACGGTACCGATCAGGTAGAAGGTGTCGTCGACGTTGGTGACCCAGTCGCGCAGGGCTTCGTTCATGGCGTCTTTCAATGTGCCGGTGCCGGCTGTAACCGGGACGATCTCGGCGCCCAGCAGCTTCATGCGGAACACGTTGGCCTGCTGGCGCTCGATGTCGGTAGCACCCATGTAGATCACGCAGGGCAGCCCGAAGCGTGCGGCGACGGTGGCAGTGGCCACGCCGTGCATGCCGGCGCCGGTTTCGGCGATCAGGCGTTTTTTGCCCATGCGCTTGGCCAGCAGCACTTGGCCGATGCAGTTGTTCACCTTGTGCGCGCCGGTGTGGTTGAGCTCTTCACGTTTGAAGAAAATCTTGGCGCCGCCGCAATGCTCGGTCAGGCGCTCGGCGAAATACAGCGGGTTGGGGCGGCCGATGTAGTCGCGCTGGAAGTAGGCCAGTTCTTCGAGGAACTTGGGGTCGGCCTTGGCGGCTTCATATTCGCGGGCCAGATCCAGCACCAGCGGCATCAGGGTTTCGGCCACATAGCGGCCACCGAACGAGCCGAACAGGCCGTTGGCGTCGGGGCCGGGGCGGTATTGGGACTGGGTC
>NZ_MOMO01000259.1:0-11733 GCF_009933855.1 Pseudomonas sp. SG-MS2
AGTGAGTAGTCATGCAGCACCTTACCTCGGGTGTTGCACTTGGTCACTGAGACCGCCCATCCATTTGAATATAACCCTTATAAGGAAAAAATTTCCCGAGTTTTTGATGTCAGTGACTCGATACCTATAAGGGATGTCCCAATCAAGCGAGATAATGAGTTCTCGTTACCAGATTCGATCTCCTTTGATCATTCAATAAATGATATACAGAAGCCTGAACCCTCATCGGATGAGACGCCTTCATCGGTAGAGCGGATATTCGGCGGAGACCTTCCTAACCCTAATCGACGTGAGTCTCCTACTGTCCAGACACCCTCCCCCACTTTTCGTCCGCAGCGCCCGAATTTTGTTCGTCCTGCTCCTCCAGTCGAGAGGGTGCTCAATGCTCAGACTTGGCAAGGTGCAAAAGAGGTTCGCGTATGGCCGAAAGAGGGTTACCTACAGATCAAGGTCGATATTCGGGTAAAGTCGCCGCTGCAGGAAAGCCAACCCTCGTTTCCTGACGACCGAGTAGAGTGGAGCGAGAATAGAAGATTTCTCCAGGTTCACTTATTCGAATTTGGGCGTGAGCCTCAGAAAGAAATAATTGCACTGTCTAGGACAGACAACTCTACAACAGCGGTATTTGGTCGTGAAAGCGGGGCAGGCTCAGTCGATCTTCGTTTTGTAGTGAGCGATGGAGCACAGATTCTTCAAACTGCCCGATACCAGGCTGCACCGGGTGAAGAGATCCGTTTTTTCGTCGAGAACATCGTTACACCTGTACATCGTGTGAAAAGGGCTTTTGACGTTGCTTTACTGGTCAACGAAAGCCTCGGAAATCAACCCAGTTTGACCATCATTACAGGCGATGGCACAGCAATTTTTTCCCCCCTGTCTGATACCGACGCTGGAAGAGCGCGAAGCCGTCTGCTTCAAGATTTGGAGCAGGCGGTAGCTAATCCAGATGCGTCGCTGGATACGTTGATGCTTACTCTTGCTAATCAAGGGGCATTGCTTCAGCGTCACTTGCAATCGGTAGTGCCTGAATGGCCTAGGAGCGATGCTCGTGTTCAGTTAGTGACACAAAGCGACGCGTTCTTCCCAATTGAATATCTCTACGACGGAAAGATACCTGAATCAACCAAAGCACCATTGTGTGCTCAGCGGGACGGTTGCTTGCGAAGAGGCAGCGCGATCCAAGGCTGCCAGATAAGAGAAGCTGCTGATGAGCTATGTCCAATGGGATTTTTAGGCGTTTCTGGTGTTGTTGAACGCCACGCATGGAGGTCAGGGCAGGACCCGCGCATATGGGGTGCTCCGGGAGGGCATAAAACTTCGCGTTATAGGATTGGAGATTTATCAACGGTTGCCTTTACTGCTAGTGACAGGGCTGACAATTTTTTAGACAAAGACGTCCCACCACATCAACTCCTACGAATCGCCGGTATTGAAGCCTCGCTTGGTGTAAAGAAAATTCCTGATTGGAAAAACTGGAAGGAACGAGTTGCTCTGGACTCTCCATCAATGCTGCTAATGCTGCTTCACTTGGATGAGAATAAGGTTTTTGTCGGCGAGGACGACGGTATAAATCTCGCTTCTATCGGCGAACAACATATAGGGAATGCACCAATGGTTATAGCAATCGGCTGCTCATCTGGACTTGCAGATATGCCAGGTGGAAGCTTGCCTGCTATTCTCCAAAGAGGTGGGGCTCGAGTGGTCATTGCTGCGATGACAAGTGTGCTTGGCCGGCATGCCAATCGTGTAGGTCGTGATCTAGCAATACGTCTGAAGGCAGCAGCGCGAGCTCCAGCCTCTAGTTCTGTTGGCGAGATAGTTAGCGGTATTCGACGTGAATTACTAGCTGATGGGCTTGCAATGGGTTTAGCAGTGGTTGCGTTCGGCGATGCTGATATTGTACTTGGCCAGAGGTGAGTTAGGGATATGAGTATATTTCGTGTTAGGGCTATTCAAGTTGAGCATGGCGACTCATTGCTTGTTAGCTACGGCGAGGTTGGCCATCTCTTTCATATGCTTATCGATGGTGGTCCAATCGGGTCTCTGCCAACGATTCTGTCGGTACTCGAAAACGAGCGAATAGAAGGTCGATTGCGGCTTGAGGTGCTTGTCGTAACGCACTATGACCTTGATCACATTCAAGGCATAATAGAGCTTTTGAACGATACTCCACGTTGGTTGGAAATCGGTGAGATATGGTTTAATGGTCGTCAACATCTAGCGTCGGCTGATACTTTGGGGTCGCAAGAGGGAGATGCGCTATCCAAGTTGATTCGCAGTATTAAGATTCCATGGAACATAAGTTTCGGGGGCGAAGATAGTGATGGAGTTGGTGGTCGGATCCTCCAAACTTCTGATGCAGTTACTTTGCCAGGTGGAATTGGTGTAAAGGTGCTATCACCGGACGAGTCTGGAATGGCAGCTTTAGCAAGAGATTGGAGCGACCCTACATTGCCTCCGACTGAGTCTCAATCGGTACCGGCTGACATTTTGGGGCGTAAGGATGAATGGCCACCAAAACAGCATTCGCTCTATGGCGGGGTTGCTTTTGTCTCTGATCGATCTGTTCCCAATCGAAGCAGCATTGCATTACTTTTAACGTATGAAGGAAAGCGTGCTGTCCTCACCGGAGATGCTTATAGCAATGTGATCAACGAAGGGCTCGCTTTACACCTGTCAGATGGGGAGTCGGTTGATTTACTGAAGGTGTCGCATCACGGCAGCAAAGGTAATACCGATAAGCAGCTCTTGGAAAGGCTTCAGTGCAAGCGGTTTTTGATCAGCACAAGCGGAAAAACCCATAAACATCCAGATCATGCTTTAATTGCTCGACTCGTGGCTCGGCATGACAGTCCAGAAATTTTCTTCAATTATTCGGAAGGCTGGCCTGGGAACTGGCAAAAAAGGCCTTCCAACTGGCCTGTTTTCAGTCCTAGGTATCCTGATGGTACGGATCCATTCGTAGATGTGTTACTTTAGCTCGTGACTTCAGCTGCGTGAAGCAGTCTTAGGGGCTGCTCGAAATGAGATGGCGCAAACACTGCATAGAGCAAGCCAGCAAGCCAGTGAGACCATGGCAGCATAGCTTTTCGAAGAGCTTTATGATCCAGCGGTACTCTTTTAACCATCCACGCCTCCGTTCTATGATGTTGCGTTGCCAGTACTTGGGTCGACCCAGCAGTCGGCCCAAGCCAGAATTGGGTTGCGCTTGATTCACGATGAATAGTGGTGGAGGTTAGCTCGTCCCAATGCTTATCTCAGTGTCTACCGGCGTTGCAATAATATTCGCGATTTCTGTGTACAGATCCACGTCCTCACCATCAGAGGATATAGAAATAATCAGGCTATAACGGGTTTTAGTATTACATTTTCCCAGATGGGGCCGATATCGCCACCAGCCGGAAACCGGATAAATAGCGATTTTATCCCTTGAGGCCAAGTCAATCGCTGGGCCGATCCAGACGTCACTGTGCACTGAGCCTGCGGAAATGCTTTTGGGACCGAATACCCACCTGTTATCTGGCTCTGGTTGTGGAGGCTTTTCCGCCATCGACTCAAGCTTGTTGATCCGATGCCGAAATGCTGCTTCGGTCTCGGATTTTTTCTTGAGGTCAAATCGAAGCCCAAAGGATTGATACCTAGCTGGGATCACTTGGGCCATTTCTCCTGGGCTGGGCTCGATGAAGTACGAAAGAGTGATTTTCAGTTGGACGGTCCGGTTTTCAAGGCGTTCTAGCTCGGCTTTCGGCCATGGCAGATTGTAGTAATGCACTTCGTTAAAGTGCGGATCTCCAACCTCTCGACTCTTTGCGTTGAGGCCTCTCACAAATGGTTGAATGCTAGTCTCAGCAATCAGGGCTAAGTCGTTTTCTGCGGATGCCAAGGCGCGTGAAAGCTGCGGAACGCCATAACCAATGTGGCGGGCGAGAGCGATTCGCTGCCCTTTGCTCTTGCATTTCCTGAATCGTTCCATCATGACGGGCGTCCACTGCGCGCTATGAATAATCAGTGCGCGCACCGTTTCTGGCCACATCTGTGGATGCGCAGCCATGATTGTCGCAGCCAATCCCGCTGCTTGTGCGGTAGCAGAGCTGGTGGCCCAGAACTCCTCAATAGGCCGCTGATTGACATCTTTTCCGGTTGTTAAGAGTGACAATGCAGGAACACCGGAAATGATCTCTGTCCCGTCAGGACTGATCGCCTTGTTGCCCGCCTCGAATACCACTTCTGGCTTAATTGGGGTTCTAGAGTGCTCCCAGTCGATTGATGCTCGGCTATAGGGGCTATGATCGCCGGCCTGCGCCACTGCGGACCACCCCTCATAGCCTGGTTGATCGTGAAGGTCGACTTTGTCAGTGAATCCACCGACCGCCAACGCGTTCCATGATTGAGCAGGGTCTTCAATCGGGAAGTCATAGGGGTCAGCCAAATCTCCAGGGCTGTTGGAGTCAGGGATGTTACCCGCTGAAATTATGAAGAGTCGACGCGGACCATATTCTCCGTTTTCCCCGAAGTCCCCCACCATCGAGCCACTACAGACCTGATCAATAGCGGAGCTCCACGTAGTGGGTCGCTCGCCTGATACGTCTTGGTTCGAGACCGCCATGCAGAAAACGCGATTTCGCAGGGGCTCCTTCGTTTCTGCCAAGCTCACTGCTGACTGGGTAATGAACCCGTAGCTCGAAGGGTCATTTCTTTCCCAGCTAGCGGGTGGTAGGAATTTTACCGATTCCAGTTTTGCAGTTAGTTCAATAAAACTTTCATCTGCCAGCGCGTAGCTAAGGTCCCCATATAGCGCTGCACCAGCCATATTGGTTCCATGGCCATGGTGGTCGTGCACCCCCCACTCCGACCTAACTGCTTGGCAATCGTCAATTGCAAGCGCGGGCTGAATAAGGGGGTGAGCGTGGTTTACGCCATGATCTAAAACGCAAATCGCGGGGCTTTCGCTATCAGGTGGAATCAGTCTGTCTGCTAGATTGGAAGTCCATTCTGACTTTTCCCGGGATGTTTGCCGGGTAAAGAAATAGGGGTTGTCGGTGGCTTTCCTGAGCTCTTCTAGTCCGTCCGCATTCGCTGCAAGAATTGACATTTCAAGGGTGTTTGCATAGACGAGTAATACTTCTGTATCCGGAAATATTAGCGAGTTCTCGCTGACGCGAAGTTTTAGATTGTTAGCGACACTTCGGACGTGATCCGACTTCCATGATGCACACCAGCATTCCCACCAAAGTGTGGAAGATAAGGAGCTTGGGAACGGTCTGGAGTCTGTCCATAAGGTCTCTATGTCCCCGATGGAAAGGTTTTCAACCGATGAGAATTTAGTCTCATTTTTTGGCTTTCCAGACTTGGTCTCTTCTTCTGCATATTCCTGCAGCTTTAACTCAAGAAAGTCCATGGCATCGTGAGGAACGTATAGCGCTCCGAGTGTTGAACCGTCCTCGAGGACTCGGAGGGCTGAAAGCCGTATATTTTGTTTTTTCCAGTTTAGATCTGGAACGGGCGATCCCGCTTCAAGCTCAACTTCTAAGTACAACGCTTGGGGGGAGTCGCTGATATTGTCTGCAAAGAAGGCGTTCTGACCGCTTCGTGCGGCAGTAAACGCAAGAGATAACCTTTCGCGGAGGCGGCTACCATGGCCTTCCTCTCGTGTTTTACCCGCGTTGCTTAGGTCCTTATCTCGGCGCTTGTAAGGGCGATCCACCCTGAATTGCTCAACTCTGAAATGCGGAAGCTCGTAAGACGACGCCATTCTGGATATTTCCCTAATCCAACGTTATGCATACTGAACATCTAGCCGGGGCTTAGCCCTGACATGGTTTCTTTCAGGGTGTGGCGCTCTTTTAGCGCCCTGACTATTGCTTCAGTTGTCGCGTGCTTATCACCTTGGAGGATGACGTCTTTGATAATCTCAGAGGCCGCTCTAGTGATTTCTGCTTGGCTGAGACCCTTAGCAGTGGCTATGAGTTTCGCCCAAGACACTCTCTTCGGCAAATAGACATGCATTCGCATTTCAAGTACTTTCTTAATGCCGTTCGGATCAGGCAGAGAGTACTCGATGATGTCATCGAACCGCCTGAAGAGGGCGCGATCAAGAAGCTCGGGGTGGTTCGTTGTGGCTAGCACGAGGCTGTCTGTACTGTTTGTTTCCTCAAGGAACTGAAGGAACGAATTGAGCACACGACGCATTTCACCTACGTCGTTATCAGAGTTCCGTCGCCCACCAATAGCATCAAACTCATCAAACAAGTAAACCGCGCGAACAGATGCAATCTGATCGAATATCAACCGTAGCTTGGATGCCGTCTCGCCCATGAAGCGTGTGATCAGTGCATCGAGACGTATGGTGAAAAGCGGCAGCTGTAACTCACCGGCCAAGATCGATGCGGTTAGGGTTTTCCCGGAGCCTGGTGGACCTACAAGCAGGAGTTTTGAGCTCGGCGCTAAACCATGGCTACGTAGCTTGTCTCGCTGACGCTGCTGATGAATGAGGCGGGTAAGGCGGTCCCGCTTGAGGTCATTAAGAATCAGGTCTTGCAGCTGAGACTTTGGATAGCTGACAGATAGCAGGGACTCCAATTCGCCTCGCGGCTTGGAGATTGGAATTGCAACATGCTGATTCGGGCGAGAAGCATGTCCTTTGAATGGAGACTCGCGTTTACGAGCGCTCTCAACCAGTGCTTTGAGCTCATCAGCAAGATCAAGTCTGCCACGGCGTGCTTCAGCCGCGGCCACTTGCAAAGCGATGGAGAGAAATTGCTCCTCATCTCCTTGGTTATGGCTGCTCAGCAGAGCAATGATTTGTTGGGCCGTAGCCATCGCCTTCCCTATCCTTCAATGGGCTGCCGGGTTAGCAACCCAGTTTAGTCGATCGGCTATTGGGAGCCTAGCCACGGTCATCTGAATTCTCTAAAACCAGCCGAGCCGGTACCGCTCAACCACTGGGTGGTTGCTTAGGTTAAGTCTGAAATTTCACTCCGCTCAACCTGGCCACGAACGTACGCCGCATAATCGGCCAAAACCTACCGATCAATCCGCTGCGCATCATTGACGCCAGGCCCATCCTCAGACTGGCAGTTCTTCACAAATGCCTGCCACCGATCCGTGTGCGCCTTGACCGTACCCTAATGCCCACCGCCGAACATGTCCTTCAGCGCCATCGGCCTGGCATCGCTCAGTTACCTGCCATACCCCATACCCCGTGCCCTCGATTTATACAGTTCCCGATCCTCTCCCCACGTCATCCCGCCAAGAATGCTGAGTGTTATCAGGGATCAAGGCCCCTGCGACCTGTGGGGAATGTCCTCTCCGCGGGACTGGCGGCTCCTTACGTCCGGGAGCAAGGGCATCTCATGATCTGGCCTCCTGAGCACCGTTACCGGTGGGCGGGTGGAGGCAGTGCTGGCTGACTAAACCAGCGCCTGAAGATCCTAAGCCGGGGTGAACGCAGCAATGCGATGACCGGGGCATGCCTGACTGTCAGTCAGGTGCAGTCCATTCCCTGGTCTGCGGCACCATCATCTGCATGGCTGTTGCTGGTGACATCGGCGTTTGTCACGCCGATTGTCACGAGGGGGATTGCCGCAAAGGCCCGTGCAATAAGGGCTGCAGCAGCGTTAGAAGTGCCCGTCTCTTTCCAGAAGAAAGAGACGGGCACAGGTTGGCGCAAGATTCGGCCAAGCGGATAGGTTGCTGCAGGGCAGCGAGGTACGGTGTATCTGGCGCACGAGCGATATATGTGTAAGAGCATCCATCACATGGGTAGTGACCGGGCGAGCTGCCGGATGCGAATCGCCTTTGGGGAGAACCACCGCGAGAGCGGCGTGACCTTGACGGTTCGGGTCACCTGGGGTGCCGCCTAAGGCAGCGGTTGCAAAATCAGTTCTACCCCTGTGGATAATTTTGGTCAACGCCCCAATACCCGTGGCCTCTGGGGCTGTGCATGAAATTATCCACCGGTGGAAATCAGTGGTATCCAAAGGATTTGTGTCGGCTTTTAGCTTTGCAAAGCGAGGTCCATCCAAACAGGGCGGCTTTGCAGCCCTGTTTGGATGGACCTGAATTAAAGAGCGGCCAACGGTGTTCTCGAGGGTTCACCGACGATTGAATGCGCCACGCCCACTTGGCAAGGGGGTGATGTTGTCCCCAGATGGATGGGCAAACTCATGTGGAGTGACATGCCCCGATCTGTTGGCATCGATGTAATTGCTCCACCACGCCATGATCAGCCTGCGCTGCTCCAAAAATTCGGCCTTATGGATATAGGCGGCGCGCACGCGATTGCGTTCCTTGTGGCTCATCTGCCGCTCAATAGCCGCGTCTGTCCACAGCCCTGATTCCAGCAAGGCGCTACAGGCCATGGTCCTGAATCCATGCCCGCATACTTCCTTGGATGTGTCGTAGCCGACGTTGCGCAGTACCTGATTAACCGTGTTCTCTGACATTGGCTCCCAGTACTTGTGGTCACCGGGCAACACCAGTTCGGAGAAGCGACTCAAGCCGCGCAGCCGTTCAAGGATCGCAATGACTTGGGGAGAGAGCGGCACCATCTGTATGTCTCCGCTCATCTTGGTGCCACGGGTGGAATTGCGTACGCCGTCGATGGGCTTGCGGGTGTCAGGAATTTCCCACATCGCCCTTTGCAGGTCGAACTCATCCCAGCGCGCAAAGCGCAGTTCGCTGGAGCGCACGAACACGTGCAGCGTCAGCAGTACAGCCAGCTTGGTTAGCTCACGACCGTTGTAGTTGTCGATCCGGCTGAGCAGTTCGGGGAGGCGGTTGAGTGAGAGGGCAGGGCGGTGCACGGTACGCGGGGCATGAATCGACCCTGCCAGATCGAGCGCCGGATTCTGGCTGATCTGGCGCGCCCGCTTCGCGCCCCGCATGATCGTGGAGAGATAGTTCTGCACGCGCAGGGCAACGTCCATAGTGCCGCGCTCTTTGATACGCAGGGTGACCTCAAGCAGATCATGAGTATCGAGTTCAGCAATGGGGCGTTGGCCGATCAGGGGGAAGACATGGGTACGCAACCGGCTCATGACGGTCTTGGCGTGTCCCTCAGTCCAGCGCCGTGACATTTCGGCGTGCCACTCTAGGGCGACTGTTTGGAAAAGCAGGGAGGCTCGTTGGGCAGCAAGCTTTGCTTTCTTCTTCTCTTCCATCGGGTCGATGTTGTCGATCAACAGGGCCTTGGCTTCATCGCGCTTGGTCCTCGCGACCGCCAGCGAGATGATGGGGTAATTGCCGATGATCAGCGTGCCTTCTTTGCCGCTGGGCTTGAAGTAGCGCAATCGCCACGTTTTCACGCCATTGGGTTTCACGAAGAGGTACATGCCGCCACCGTCGAATAGCTTGTAGGCACGTTCGCGAGGTTTCGCCGTACGGCATTTGAGGTCGCTGAGAGGAACGGCTAGACGTGGCATAAGGGTACGTTCTCCATGCAGGCAAGACGCTGTACCCTAAAAATACCCCCGGGGATTGGGTATTTTGTTGGATCCCGACGGAGGGTCCTGGAACGAAAAAACCCGCCAAAGGGCGGGTTTTAGGGGCTTCCAAGGCATTCGGTGGAACGCGATGGAGCTGGATATGGTGCCGGCACCAGGAATCGAACCCGGGACCTACTGATTACAAGTCAGTTGCTCTACCATCTGAGCTATACCGGCAATGGGGCGTCATTATAACGATCGGTTGGCGCCTGTAAACCACTTCCTTTCGATTGTTTGAAAATGACCTAAGTCACCGGCTTAAAAGGAGAAATTTCCTACCAGTCGCGGTGGATGGTGTTGACGTTTGGTTCGGTCTTGGCGGGGTTGAAGAACAGCTTGTCGTTGTCGCAGCCACGCTTGCGGCAGGGGCTGTCTACGCGCAGGGGCAGGCCGTTGTCGCCGCCCATCTGCATGCCGGGGGTGTTCCAGTCCAGGTTGCTGGTGTGCTGTGGCGTGGTGCCGCTGCCATTGGAGCAGGCAGTCAGGGCCAGGGAGAGGGTCAGCAGGGCAAGGAATTTGGCGTTAGGCATGATGTCGACTCCGTTAGTCCATGTCGGTTCTGGCGCAACGCCAGACGGTCGCGGGGCTGGCGGGGCAGCGCGCGACGTAGCTTTTTAATGATTTGGAGGACGGATCATACACCGTTGGGCCGGGCTCGCGGTGGATCGGCTTCGCATTGTGATGACTGTGCAGGCGTCTTCGCGGGTAAAGACGCTCACAAAGTTGCGGTGGTGCTCTTTCGCTCGGAGCGCAGCTGTAAGGTATTTCTGAATCTGAAACCAAATGCTTCAGTAACGGAGCACTTGGGAATTATCCTACGCAGCTTGCCGAAGCTTCACTGTTGGCGGGGAAGTGCCCCAGGGATAACGTTCCTGGGTCGCCAATACCCTGGTGACCGGGTGTGAGAAACCCGTTGTGGAGCTACTTGGCTAGCCTGTTATGGCGGTCGTACGCGGGCAGACTTCGGTCTGGCCGAGCTTTGTAGCTCCCTCGGTTTTCTCACCCCGCGTATGACTGCCACCTAGATCTGTGAGAAAGATCCGCGTGGCGGTTTCCAATTCAACGGAGCTGCTGCCATGAAGAAAATCGTTCCAGACCCACCTCGTCCTCTCGTCTCCACCCCGTACTTCACCATCCACAGCGACATCTCCCCACCCGACGCCATCGCCCACGCCGGCCAGCTTTTGCGTGTCGTAGTCGAAACCCTGGACGACCACTGCCGTGACCACGCAGGCGAGCCCCGCCTGAACCTGCTGGCAAACGCCAACCATGCGGCTTATTCGGCCTATGTGCTGATCCAGCATGCAAAGCGGCGTTTGGACGATGCGCAGGATGGGGAGTCGTTCACATGAGCCTTGAAACCAAGCCTCTCAACACAGCCGGTATCGAGACGTTCCTCGAAGTCGGCAACCCGCCCGTGGATCTCTTGCGCGTACAACCCGGCATTCCTGTGGATGACGCCTATGAACAGGTTTCGATATTACTGGGCTACATCAAACACCTTGTGCGCGAAGGCGACATGGAGGATGACCACAAGCTACTGGGGGCCGCCGACTACCTCAGTGCGCTGGCCAAGGCACTGATGAACGATATCGAGATGGCCAAGAACAAGTTGCATTGAGTCGAAGCCCCCTGTGGCAGCGTGCTTTCACCCGGGAAGGCATGCCCCACAGGGGCTGTTGCGCTCTTTCTATCGGAGCGCAGCTGTAAGGTATTTCTGAATCTGAAACCAAATGCTTCAGTACAGGAGCACTTGGGAATTATCCTACGAACGCTACCGAAGCTTCACTGTTGGCGGGGAAGTGCCCCAGGGATACCGTTCCTGGGTCGCCAATTCCTGGTGACCGGGTGTGAGAACCCGACTGTGAATAAGCGGTAGCCCTATGGCTGCCGTACGCGGGCAGACTTCGGTCTGGCCGGGCTTCCTTATTCCCTCGGTTTCTCACCCCGCGTACGGCTGCCACCCAAATCCGTGAGAAAGATTTGGTGGCATGCATTTTCAGTGAATAAGGATTAAGTCATGAAGAAAATCGTTCCAGACCCACCTCGTCCTCTCATCTCCACCCCGTACTTCACCATCCACAGCGATATCTCCCCACCCGACGCCATCGCCCACGCCGGCCAGCTCTTGCGTGTCGTGGTCGAAACCCTGGACGACCACTGCCGTGACCACGCAGGCGAGCCCGGCCTGAACCTGCTGGCAAACGCCAACCATGCGGCTTATTCGGCCTATGTGCTGATCCAGCAT
>NZ_MOMO01000260.1:0-9522 GCF_009933855.1 Pseudomonas sp. SG-MS2
CGAACCCACGACAACCGGAATCACAATCCGGCGCTCTACCAACTGAGCTACGCCCACCATATTGCGGTGTTACGGTACAACCTTACATAAACATGGTGCGGACGAAGAGACTCGAACTCTTACAGCTTGCGCCGCTGGAACCTAAATCCAGTGTGTCTACCAATTTCACCACGTCCGCATAACGCTTAAAACAAAGGCGCCAGATCTACAATCAAGGCGCCTCTGAAGAATATGGGGTGGACGATGGGAATCGAACCCACGACAACCGGAATCACAATCCGGCGCTCTACCAACTGAGCTACGCCCACCATATCGCTTTACTGCCTCACTTGCTTGCCCAAGCTGCCTAATGGCGCACCCGGCAGGACTCGAACCTGCGACCATCCGCTTAGAAGGCGGATGCTCTATCCAGCTGAGCTACGGGCGCATAAGCGTAAAGCCTAACCGAACGAGCAATACTAAAACCACTCATTCTGCCCGACTTCGCCAACCAGTGCTAGGCTGTGCCCGACAAGTGCGGCGAATCTTATAGGCGACCCGTATAAGCGTCAACACCTTTCTATAAAAAATTTAAATTATTTAAGGGGTTAGGGCATTTGCCCGACCACCCGCCTTTGCCCTCGGGCCGTGTCGTGCGAGAATGCGCCCTCTTTATTGTTCCTTTCTCGATGGTTAATCACGCGTCTATGACTGCACACCTAATCGATGGCAAGGCGATCGCCGCCAACCTGCGCAAGCAGATCGCTCAACGTGTCGAGGAGCGTCGCCAGCAAGGCCTGCGCACGCCGGGCCTGGCGGTGATCCTGGTCGGCACCGACCCCGCCTCCCAAGTCTATGTCTCGCACAAGCGCAAGGACTGCGAAGAGGTCGGTTTCATTTCGCAGGCCTTCGATCTGCCCAGCGAAACCACGCAGCAAGCCCTGACCGAGCTGATCGACCGCCTCAACGACGACCCGGCAGTGGACGGCATCCTGCTGCAACTGCCGCTGCCTGCACACCTGGATGCATCGCTGCTGCTCGAGCGCATCCGTCCGGACAAGGACGTCGATGGCTTCCACCCGTATAACATCGGCCGCCTGGCCCAGCGTATTCCGCTGCTGCGCCCGTGCACCCCTAAAGGCATCATGACCCTGCTCGAAAGCACCGGTCAGGACCTGTACGGCATGGACGCCGTGATCGTCGGCGCTTCCAACATCGTTGGCCGCCCGATGGCCATGGAGCTGCTGCTGGCCGGCTGCACCGTGACCGTCTGCCACCGCTTCACCAAGGACCTGGCCGGTCATGTCGGCCGTGCCGACCTGGTGGTCGTGGCTGCCGGCAAGCCGGGGCTGGTCAAGGGTGAGTGGGTCAAGGAAGGCGCCATCGTCATCGACGTGGGCATCAACCGCCAGGAAGACGGCAAGCTGGTCGGCGATGTGGTCTACGAGACCGCCCTGCCCCGCGCGGGCTGGATCACGCCGGTGCCGGGCGGCGTAGGGCCGATGACCCGGGCCTGCCTGCTGGAAAACACGCTGTATGCGGCAGAAGAGCTGCATAAGTAAGCTTGCGTGAAATGAAAACGGCACCTCTGGCAGGTGCCGTTTTTTTGCCTTGGATTCAGCAGCTTGCCGACGATGAACCCATTTGGGCCCCTAGCCGGTCACTTGCGCGCCGCCTCCCACGATTTCAGCAGCTCGTCATAGCTGACCGTCTCGCCCTTGGGCTTCTCGTTGGCCAGTTTCGGTTTTGGCGCCCCCGGCTGGTCGAACCAGTACTGTGCGTCTTTTTCAGGGTTCAGCTTAGGCGCGCAGGTGGCCTGGGCATTGGAGCGCTGCAACCGCTCCATCATGCGGTCCTGATCCCGGGCCAAGCCATCCAGCGCTTCTTGCGGCGTTTTCTCGCCACTGGCCACTTCGGCGATATGGCTCCACCACAGTTGTGCCAGGCGAGGATAGTCCGGCACGTTGGTCCCGGTCGGGGTCCATTGCACCCGTGCCGGGCTACGATAGAACTCCACCAGCCCGCCAAGCTTGGGCGCCAGGTCGGTCATGGCCTGGGAGTTGATGTCCGACTCGCGGATCGGCGTCAGGCCAACGATGGTCTTTTTCAACGACACGGTCTTGGAGGTGACGAACTGGGCGTATAGCCAAGCGGCCAGGCGCTGCTTCTCGGGGGTGGACTTGAAGAAGGTCCAGGAGCCGGTGTCCTGATAGCCCAGCTTCATCCCCTCCTCCCAGTATGGCCCCTTGGGCGAGGGCGCCATGCGCCACTTCGGCGTGCCGTCAGCGTTGACCACCGGCAGCCCCGGCTTGGTCATGTCGGCGGTAAAGGCGGTGTACCAGAAGATCTGCTGGGCGATGTTGCCTTGCGCAGGCACCGGGCCGGCCTCGGAGAAGGTCATGCCTTGCGCTTCCTTGGGCGCATAGGCGCGCATCCAGTCGACGTACTTCTGCGTGGCATAGACGGCCGCCGGGCCATTGGTGTCGCCGCCGCGGGTCACGCTGGACCCTACCGGGTGGCAATCCTCCACGCGGATGCCCCACTCGTCCACTGGCAAGCCATTGGGCAGCCCTTTGTCGCCACCACCGGCCATGGAGAACCAGGCATCGGTGAAGCGCCACCCCAGCGAAGGGTCCTTCTTGCCATAGTCCATGTGGCCATAGACGCGCTTGCCATCGATTTCCTTGACGTCTTCGGTGAAGAATTTGGCAATGTCCTCATAGGCGGACCAGTTCACCGGCACGCCCAGCTCGTAACCGTACTTTTCCTTGAACCTGGCCTTGAGCTCGGGCCGCTCGAACCAGTCGGCGCGGAACCAGTACAGGTTGGCGAACTGCTGGTCGGGCAACTGATAAACCTTGCCATCCGGCGCGGTGGTGAACGAAATGCCAATGAAGTCCTTCAGGTCCAGGGTCGGCGAGGTGTAGTCCTTGCCTTCGTTGGCCATCAGATCAGTGATCGACTCCACCTTGCCGTAGCGAAAATGCGTACCGATCAGGTCGGAGTCGTTGACCCAGCCGTCGTAGATGTTCTTGTCCGACTGCATCTGCGTCTGCAGCTTCTCCACCACGTCGCCTTCCTGCAGCAGGTCGTGGGTCAGCTGGATCCCGGTGATCTCGCTGAAGGCCTTGGCCAGCACCTTGGACTCGTACTCATGGGTGGTGATGGTTTCCGACACCACATTGATCTTCATCCCGCGAAACGGCTCGGCGGCCTTGATGTACCACTTGAGTTCGGCCAACTGCTGCTCCGGCGTCAGGGTCGACGGTTTGAACTCGCTGGCGATCCATTTCGATGCCGCATCCTCGTACTGGTCGGCCCACGCCGCACCGTGTACGCCCGCCAGTACCAGCATCGCGGCCAGGGTCAAATGTCGCCGGTTGTGTTTGTTATGGAACATTGTGCTCTCCCGTTTGAGTTATTCCCCGGAGCCGTCGCTCAGCCCCAGCGCAGCACCACCACGAGCCAGCCCAGCGACAGCAGCGAGGCCACCCATAAAGGCCAGTCGCTGACCCCGACTACCAGCAAGTGCAGGTAGGCGCTGACCAACAGGCCGATGAACAACCGGTCGCCACGGCTGGTGACGATCGGCAGAAAGCCACGCCGCTCCACACAGGGGCGGCGCAGTTCGAACAGGGTCATGCACAGCAGCAGTACGCCGACGGCGGCGAAGAACAGCGCCGTGGGCAAGGTCCAGGCCATCCACTCCATGCGTTGCCCTCCTCACACCCGGCCTAGGGCAAAGCCCTTGGCCACATGGTTGCGAACGAACCAGATCACCAGCATGCCTGGCAGGATGGTCAACACCCCTGCCGCCGCCAGCACGCCCCAGTCGATGCCCGAAGCAGACACCGTGCGGGTCATCACGGCGGCAATCGGCTTGGCGTTCACCGAAGTCAGGGTGCGCGCCAGCAACAGTTCGACCCAGGAAAACATGAAGCAGAAAAACGCCGTCACGCCGATGCCGGAGCCGATCAGCGGAATGAAAATCTTCACGAAGAAACGCGGGAAGCTGTAACCATCGATGTAGGCGGTTTCATCAATCTCCTTCGGCACGCCCGACATGAACCCCTCGAGAATCCACACTGCCAGCGGCACGTTGAACAGGCAGTGGGCCAGGGCAACGGCAATGTGCGTATCGAACAGGCCGATGGACGAATAGAGCTGAAAGAACGGCAGCAGAAACACCGCAGGTGGGGCCATACGGTTGGTCAGCAACCAGAAGAACAGGTGGCGGTCACCGAGGAAGCGGTAGCGCGAGAAGGCATAGGCCGCCGGCAGCGCCACCAGCAGCGAAATCAGCGTGTTCAGGCACACGTAGTACAGCGAGTTGATGTAGCCGCTGTACCAGCTGGCATCGGTGAAGATCACCCGGTAGTTGTCGAGGGTGAACGCCTGCGGCCACAGGGTGAGGCCACCGAGTATCTCGGTGTTGCTCTTGAACGACATGTTCAGCAGCCAGTAGATCGGCACCAGCAGGAAGAAGAAGTACAGCAGCAGGGCCAGCGTCTTGCGTGTACTCATGGCCTAGTCCTTGTCGGCGTGGGTCATGGCGGTATAGAACAGCCACGACACCAGCAGAATGATCAGGAAATACACCAGCGAGAACGCCGCCGCCGGGCCCAGGTCGAACTGCCCGACCGCCATGCGGGTCAGGGTCTGACTGAGGAAGGTGGTGGCGTTACCCGGCCCGCCTCCGGTGAGCACGAACGGCTCGGTGTAGATCATGAAGCTGTCCATGAAGCGCAGCATCACCGCGATCAGCAGCACGTTCTTGAGCTTGGGCAACTGGATATGCCGGAACACCGCCCAGCCCGATGCCCGGTCGATGCGCGCGGCCTGGTAGTACACGTCGGGGATGGCGCGCAGGCCCGAGTAGCACAGCAGCGCCACCAGTGATGTCCAGTGCCAGACGTCCATCACCAGCACGGTGAGCCAGGCGTCGAACGGGTCGCCGGCATAGTTGTAGCTGACGCCAAGCTTGGCCAGCGTAGCACCGAGCAGGCCGATATCGGCGCGGCCAAAGATCTGCCAGATGGTACCTACCACATTCCACGGGATCAGCAGCGGGATGGCCATGACGATCAGGCATACCGACGCCAGGCGCCCCTTGGTCGGCATGGTCAGGGCGATGCCGATGCCCAGCGGAATTTCGATCAGCAGCACGCAGGCGGAATAGATGAATTGGCGCAGCAAGGCATCGTGCAATGCCGGGTCGCGCAACACCTGGCGGTACCAGTCGGCGCCGACGAAGTAGCGGCTGGACTGGTCGAAAATGTCCTGCACCGAATAGTTGACCACCGTCATCATCGGCATCACGGCACTGAACGCCACCAGCAGGAACACCGGCAGCACCAGCCACCAGGCCTTGTTGTTCGGCACCTTGTTCATGGCACGGCCTCCAGCAGCAGATCGTCGACGTACAGCAGCAGCCACTGCGTCGGCAGGCTGACCCAGGCATGTGCCACCGGCACCGGGCGATCTTCTGCCAGGCGCGCCTTGAGCGCCACGCCGCCAAGCACCAGAGTGACGATGCGATAGGTGCCCAGGTCCTCGACGTCCAGCACTCGCGCAGGCAAGGCGCCCTCGAACGGGCTGTCCCACAGTTGCACGAACTCCGGGCGAATGCCCACTTGCAGGCGCCCGCCGTGCGTGCCCGCCAAGCGTTCGCGCAGGCCGTCGGGCAGTGCCAGGTGCACATCGCCGAACGCGACCCCCGCCGCGTCGGCGCGCACGTCGATCAGGTTCATCCCCGGGCTGCCGATGAAGTAGCCGACAAAGGTATGCCGGGGCCGCTCGAACAGCTCACGCGGGGTGCCGAACTGGACGATGCGCCCGCCATGCATCACCGCGATCTTGTCGGCGAAGGTCGAAGCCTCCAGTTGATCGTGGGTCACGTAGATCATGGTGATGTTGAACTGCTCATGGATCTGCTTGAGCTTGCGCCGCAACTTCCATTTCAGGTGCGGGTCGATCACCGTCAACGGCTCGTCGAAAAGGATGGCCGAGACGTCATCGCGCACCAGGCCCCGGCCCATGGACACTTTCTGCTTTTCATCGGCGCTGAGGTTGCGCGCCTTTTTCTTCAGCACTGCGCCCAGGTCGAGCACTTCGGCGATTTCCTCGACCCGCGTGCGCACCCTGGCTTCGTCCAGGCCCTGGTTGCGCAAAGGGAACGCCAGGTTGTCGAACACCGTCATGGTGTCGTACACCACCGGGAACTGAAACACCTGGGCAATGTTGCGCTGCTGCGGCGAAAGGTCATTGACCGGCTTGCCGTCGAACAGCACCTGGCCATGGGACGGTGTTAGCAGCCCCGAGATGATGTTCAGCAAGGTCGACTTGCCACACCCGGAAGGCCCGAGCAACGCATAAGCGCCGCCCTGCTCCCACACGTGCTCCAGTTGATGCAGCGCGTAGTCGCCCTCGGCGGTGGGTTGCCGGCTGTAGCTGTGCGCCAGCTGGCGCAGGCGGATTTCGGCCATCAGGCGCTCCTTGCCTGGCGCAGGCCCGGTGCTTGTACCAGTGCCCCGGCGCTGTCGAAGACGAACAGCTTGTGGGTGGGTATGAAGACACGGATCGGCGTATCCACCTGATACTCGTGCACCCCCGGCAGGTGCAGGACCATCGGCCAGTGCTCGTTACGCACATGCAGAAATGTCTCGGAACCGCTGATCTCGGCCAGTTCCACCCGCACCGCCAGTTCCAGGTCGTCATCGTGCGCCGGCACCAGGGTGAGGTGGCTGGGGCGCACGCCAAAGCGGTAATCGCCGTCGCCCAGGCGGTGCAGGTCGACATTGCGGGCGAAGTGCACGGCCTGGGCCAGGCTCACCTCATTGCCATTGATACGCCCCGGTATCAGGTTGATCGGCGGCTCGCTGAACAACTCGGCGGCCAGCACGCTGCCGGGCCGCTGGTAGACCTCGGCCGTCGGCCCGCTCTGGACGATTCGCCCCTCGTGCACCAGGGTGGTGGTGCCGCCCAGTGCCAGCGCTTCGTTGGGCTCGGTGGTGGCA
This sequence comes from Pseudomonas sp. SG-MS2, assembly GCF_009933855.1. Classification (NCBI taxonomy): domain Bacteria; kingdom Pseudomonadati; phylum Pseudomonadota; class Gammaproteobacteria; order Pseudomonadales; family Pseudomonadaceae; genus Pseudomonas; species Pseudomonas sp. SG-MS2. The sequence continues at coordinate 6,996 of NZ_MOMO01000260.1, forward strand.
TACACGGCAATGCAGTTGCGCGCGGCGAACAACTCGCGCAGCTCCTGGCGCAGCCCTTCGCGCAGCTTGTAGTCGAGGTTGACCAGCGGCTCATCGAACAGGATCAACCCGGCATCCTTGACCAGCGCCCTGGCCATCGCCGTGCGCTGCTGCTGGCCGCCAGACAGCTCCAGCGGCAAGCGTTGCAGGTAGGGTTCGATACGCAGCATTTCGGCAGTTTCCTGCACGCGCCGACGGATGTCCGGCTCCGCCAGGCGCGCCTGGCGCAGGGGTGAGGCGATGTTCTCGTACACGCTCAGGGTCGGGTAATTGATGAACTGCTGATACACCATCGACACATTGCGCCGGCGCACCGGCACGCCAGTGACATCTTCACCCGCCATCAGCACGCGGCCACGGTCGGGGTGGTCGAGCCCGGCCATCAGGCGCATGAGGCTGGTTTTGCCGGCCAGGGTCCGGCCAAGCAGCACGTTGAACGAGCCAGGCTCGAACTGCAGGGACGCGTCGATGATCCAGGGCTGGTTATCGACGCTGCGGCTGACCTGTTCCAGCACCAGAGACATGGCAGGACCTTGTTATTGTGGTTGTCCGGCACAGACAGCCAATACCGTGCCAGTTCCACTCTGGCCCTCTGGCCTGCGGCTTTGACGGTGCCGACAGGCCAGCAGCGATTCACAACTGAACACTTTCGCTGAACACCTGAACAGTGGCGGGTTTGACAATGAACAACGGTGGACGACACTCAACAGCGGTCGGCTGATAACAACAATCACACAGGACAGGCCCATGGCCACCGCCACTTCGACCCATGCCCAACTGATCCAGGCCTCCTGGGCGCGCTGCCGCGATCACGGCCTGCAGCCACAGAGCGCCCCGACTTCGATTGCCTGACCAAGGCCGAACTCAGCGCCCTGCTGGAGCGGCGCCAGGCACTGTTGCAACACACCCGCGATGGCGTGCTGCCGCAATACGCGCACCTGCTGGGCAATGCCAGCTACCTGGTGATGCTCGCCGACGCCAACGGCTGCCTGCTCGAGACCTGGGGTTCGCGACGCTTCGTCTGCCCCCAGCACCAGCACGGTTTCAGTGCCGGTGCCCACTGGCACGAACGGGGCGTGGGCACCAATGCGCTGGGTACCGCGCTGGTCTGCGCCGAGCCCGTCCATGTTGGCCAGGACGAACACTTCCTGCGCCAGAACCGTTACATGTCCAGCGCCGCAGCCCCGCTGTACGATGCCCTGCGGCAACTGGTCGGGGTGCTCGACGTGGCCAGCGACGGCTACCTGCCGGCCACCCAGACCCTCGGCCTGGTGCGCATGATGGGCCAGAGCCTGGAGAATCGCCTGATCCTTGCGCAGCATGCCGAACAGCACGCCCAATTGCTGTTCAACAGCGCCTGCGACAACCTCGACAGCCCCTGGGCCGGGCTGCTGGTATTCGATGAGCGTGGCCAGGTACTCGCCGCCAATCATCGAGCCGACAGCCTGCTGGGCGGCAACCCGCTGCAACAAAACGTCGAGCAACTGTTCCAGATCCCCTTGTGCCAGTTGCTTGCCCACCCCCAGCAACAGCCATTCGCTTTGCAGGCAGCCGGGCGCAACCGCTTCCACTGCCAGTGGCAAGCACCCCGGCAAAGCCCTCCGCGCTCAGCGCTTGGCAGTGGCGACCCACGCATGGAAAAGGCCCTGGCCCAGGCCAGCCTGATGCTGGAAAAAGACATCCCGCTGCTGGTCCAGGGTGAAACCGGCGTCGGCAAGGAAGTCTTCGTCCAGGCCCTGCACCGCGCCAGCAGCCGTGCCCGCCAGCCGTTGATCGCGGTCAACTGTGCGGCGATCCCGGCAGAGCTGGTGGAATCGGAGTTGTTCGGTTATGACAAGGGCGCCTTCACCGGCGCTCATCACAAGGGCAACCCGGGGCTGATACGCAAGGCCGACCAGGGCATTCTGTTCCTCGACGAAATCGGCGACATGCCGCTGCCGACCCAGGCCCGCCTGCTGCGCGTGCTGCAATCGCGCAGCATTCAGCCACTGGGCAGCGGCGAACCGGTAGCGGTGGATATCCGCGTGGTCTCGGCAAGCAATCGGGACCTGACCGAAGAGGTGCGTGCGGGGCGCTTTCGCCAAGACCTCTACTACCGCATCGCGGCAATGGCGGTCGTGTTGCCGGCGCTGCGCGAGCGCACTGACCGGCGAGCATTGATCGAGCACATCCACGCACGTTATCGCGACCCTCACCAACCCCAGCGCTTGGGGCAGCCTATCCTCGAACTGCTTGACCGCCACCCCTGGCCGGGCAATGTGCGCGAGCTGGTGAGTGTGATGCAGGTGGCGCTGGCACTGGCAGGCGATGGGCCGGTCGGCGTCGAACATCTGCCTGGCGTATTTCTGGCTGAAACACAAGGGCGCCCGGTGGTGAGCGACTGCAGTGACGATGAGACGGACCTGCACAGCCTGCTGAAACGGGCCAATGGCAACCTCTCGGCCGTGGCGCGGGCCCTGGGGATCAGCCGGACGACACTGTACAAACG
>NZ_MOMO01000261.1:0-38058 GCF_009933855.1 Pseudomonas sp. SG-MS2
ATTACCTGAGTGCGTTGGCCAAGGCGCTGATGGATGATGCCGAGTTGGGGATGATGCGCTGAGAACCAGGCCTGACACGAGACCTGCAGACAAAGTATTTCTCGCCTTTAACTTAAAGGCCCACGCCTACCGGCATCCCCGACACCAGAAACGCAAAAGCCCCGAATAATCGGGGCTTTTGCTGAGAATATGGCGGAAGCGTAGAGATTCGAACTCTAGGATAGTTGCCCATCGACGGTTTTCAAGACCGTTGCCTTAAACCACTCGGCCACGCTTCCAGCTCGTTTTGCGGCCGCCATAATACCGTAATGAAACACGCTGTCAAACTCTCTATGTCGCCGGTTGCAGGAGCTCTGATAGACTCCTAGCATCTGAACGTTCCAAAACCACAGGTTTACCAAGGAGTGTCGCCATGCGCGAACAGGATTATGCCGTACACAGCGGCCAACAGGTCGAGCAGCGCGAGGTCAGCAAGGTCCTGCGCAACACCTACAGCCTGCTGGCACTCACCCTCGCCTTCAGCGGTGTCATGGCTTTCGTTGCCCAGCAGATGCGTGTCGGCTACCCGAACATCTTCGTGGTGCTGATCGGCTTCTACGGCCTGTTCTTCCTCACCAACAAACTGCGTGATTCGGTCTGGGGCCTGGTTTCCACCTTCGCTCTCACCGGCTTCATGGGCTTCATCCTCGGCCCAATCCTCAACCGTTACCTGGGCATGGCCGGTGGCGCTGAGGTGGTCAGCTCGGCCTTCGCCATGACGGCCTTGGTGTTCGGTGGCCTGTCGGCCTATGTGCTGATCTCGCGCAAGGACATGAGCTTCCTCAGCGGTTTCATCACCGCCGGCTTCTTCGTCCTGCTGGGCGCCGTAGTGGCCAGCTTCTTCTTCCAGATCAGCGGCCTGCAACTGGCGATCAGCGCTGGCTTCGTGCTGTTCTCGTCGGTCTGCATCCTGTTCCAGACCAGCGCGATCATCCACGGCGGTGAGCGTAACTACATCATGGCGACCATCAGCCTGTATGTATCGATCTACAACCTGTTTGTCAGCTTGCTGCAACTGTTCGGCATCATGGGTCGCGACGACTGATACCGGTTGCTTGAGCCCGTTGAAAAAGCCCGCTTCGGCGGGCTTTTTTGTGGGTACGTGCAGGCCTGTATCCTGTAGCCCACCCTTTCCGCGCAAGCTGACCTAAAAGTCAGGTTATTACCCGAATGCTCGCCGATCTTGCTGCCATCGTGCGCGCCACTACCGCAATCCCCCTTCACCCCGTAGAATGCGCTCCTTTTTTCTTCCGGGGCAGCTTCACCGATGAGCTCACACGAACACAGCCCGGGCGGGGATGCGCCTGCTAACGAACTGGTGCTTGGCCTCGAGGACAAGCCACGGCTGCTTATCGGCCTGCTGGCGGCGCTGCAGCACCTGCTGGCGATCATCGTGCCGATCGTGACCCCGGGCCTGCTGATCTGCCAGGCGTTGGGTGTTTCGGCGCGTGATACCAACCTGATCGTGTCGATGTCGCTGGTCATCTCGGGTATCGCCACCTTCGTGCAGTGCAAGCGGTTTGGGCCGTTTGGCGCGGGCTTGCTGATCGTGCAGGGCACCAGCTTCAACTTCGTCGGCCCACTGATTGCCGGTGGTGCGCTGATGGTCAAGCAGGGCACCCCCGTCGAAAGCGTGATGGCAGCGATTTTCGGCGTGGTGATCGCCGGCTCGTTCGTCGAGATGGGCGTGTCGCGCATCCTGCCCTTCGTCAAGCGTCTGATCACGCCGTTGGTGACGGGCATTGTGGTGCTGATGATCGGCCTGACCCTGATCAAGGTCGGTTTGATCAGCATGGGCGGCGGCTTTGGCGCCATGGCCAATGGCACCTTCGCCAATGGCGAAAACCTGCTGCTGTCGGGCGTGGTGCTGGCAATCATCGTCATCCTGAACCGCATCCCGGTGGTGTGGATGCGCAGCTGCGCCATCGTCATCGCCCTGGCGGTGGGTTACGCCCTGGCGGGTTACCTCGGCCGGCTGGACTTCACCGGCATGCATGAAGCTGCACTGTTCCAGGTACCGACGCCGCTGCACTTTGGCCTCGGTTTCTCGTGGGCGCTGTTCATCCCGATGCTGGTGATCTACCTGGTGACCTCGCTCGAAGCCATCGGCGACGTTACAGCCACCAGCAAGGTCTCGCGCCAACCGGTCGAAGGCCCGGTGTGGATGCAGCGCATCAAGGGCGGCGTGCTGGTCAACGGCGCCAACTCGCTGCTGGCGGGCCTGTTCAACACCTTCCCCAGCTCGATCTTCGCGCAGAACAACGGCGTGATTCAGCTGACCGGCATCGCCAGCCGTCACATCGGTATCTGGATTGCCGTGATGCTAGTGGTACTGGGCTTGTTCCCGAGTGTTGCCGGCGTGATTCAGGCTGTGCCTGAGCCTGTGCTGGGCGGCGCGGCCATGGTCATGTTCGGTGCCGTGGCCGCTTCGGGCATCAATATTCTGGCCAGCACGCGCCTGGACCGCCGTGCACTGCTGATCATCGCCGTGTCGTTGGCATTGGGCCTGGGCGTGGCCCAGGTTCCGGAGTTCTTGGCGCACATGCCGGCGGCCATTCGTAACGTACTGGAGTCGGGCGTTGCCACCGGTGGTATCTGCGCCCTGGTGCTGAACTGGTTCCTGCCAGAGAGCAAGGAACACGCCTGATAGCCCCTCCCCGGCCAACCAGCCCGCGCCCACCCGCGCGGGCTTTTTGCTTTATCATGGCCGCATTCCTTTACACGAGTTGCCCATGAAATTCGCTATCGCGGTTTTTTCCCCGGCCCATGCGCCCTCCTCGCGGCGCGCCTTGCGCTACGCCGAGGCGGTGCTGGCCGGCGGGCATGAGATTGCCCGGTTGTTCTTCTATCAGGACGGTGTTCACAGCGCCTCGGCCAACGTGGTCGCGCCCCAGGACGAACAGGACATCGCCGCCCAGTGGCGCGCTTTTGTCGAGCAGCACCAGCTGGACGCCGTGGTGTGCATCGCCGCTGCCTTGCGCCGCGGCGTGCTCGACGAGGCCGAAGCCGGCCGCTACCAGCGCCCGGCGGTGAACCTGCCCAAACCGTGGGAGCTGTCCGGCCTGGGCCAATTGCATGAAGCGGCACAGCTGGCCGACCGCCTGGTCTGCTTTGGAGGCGATTGAAATGGCCAAATCCCTGTTGATCATCAGCCGCCAGGCGCCCTGGACCGGCCCGTCTGCCCGCGAAGCGCTGGACATCGCATTGGCCGGCGGCGCTTTCGATCTGCCACTGGGCATGCTGTTCCTCGATGACGGCGTGTTCCAGCTTGCCCCTGATCAGCAACCGGTTGCCGTGCAACAAAAGAATCTGGCCGCCAACCTGCAGGCACTGCCGATGTTCGGTGTGGAGGAGCTGTTCGCTTGCCAGCACAGCCTGGCCCTTCGCGGGCTTGCTGCCCACACCCTGGACCTGCCCGTTGAGGTGCTGGACGACGCGGCCCTGAAGGCACTGATTGCCCGTTTCGACCAAGTGGTGACGCTCTGATGCCGACTTTGCATGTGATATCCCACTCGCCCTTCGGCGATAATCGCCTGGGCAGTTGCCTGCGCCTGCTCGGCGGCGAAGATGCCTTGCTGCTGTGCGGCGATGCGGTTTATGCCCTGCGTGACGGCAGCGAACCACAGCGCCTGCTGCAGGCGGCAGCGCTGGAACAACGCCTGTTCGCCCTCGACGAAGACCTGCAGGCGCGCGGCGTCAGCAGCGGGCTGGCAAAGGCCGTGGACTACCCAGCGTTCGTCGCGTTGTCGTTGCACTATGACAAGGTCAACAGCTGGCTATGAACACCTTGACCATAGACAACCAGGCAATCGCCCTGGACAAGGACGGCTTTCTGGTCGACCTGCAAGACTGGTCCCACGCCGTCGCCGAGGCACTGGCCGCGCGCGAAAGCATTGCCCTGACCGCCGAACACTGGGAAGTGCTTGAACTGCTACGCCAGTTCTATGAGGAATTCCAGCTGTCTCCGGCCACGCGCCCGCTGATCAAGTACACAGCGCTAAAGCTGGGCCCTGAAAAGGGCAACAGCCCGCACCTCAACCGCCTGTTCAACGGCACCCCCGCCAAACTTGCCGCCAAGCTGGCGGGCCTGCCCAAGCCGACCAATTGCATATGACAGACGCTCGCCCGCTCACCCTTCAAACCCCGGCCGAACACCCGTTCGCCGAATTCGTGCGCATCCTTGGCAAAGGCAAACGCGGTGCCCGCAGCCTCACCCGTGAGGAAGCCCGAGCCGCCATGGCCCTGCTGCTGGAAGGCAAGGTTGAAGACACTCAGCTCGGTGCCTTCCTCATGCTGCTGCGGCACAAGGAAGAGAGCGCCGAGGAGCTGGCCGGCTTCACCGAGGCCCTGCGCGCCCAACTGCATGCACCACGCATCGCTGTCGACCTGGACTGGCCCAGCTATGCCGGCAAGAAGCGCCACCTGCCCTGGTTCCTGCTGGCCGCCAAATGCCTGGCCGCCAACGGCGTGCGCATCCTGATGCACGGTGGTGGCGCCCACACCGCCGGGCGCATGTACACCGAGCAATTGTTGGCCCTGCTGGACATTGCGCTTTGCCGCGATTGGCCTGCCGTCGAGCAAGCACTGGACCAGCAACGCCTGGCGTTTTTCCCGCTGCACGATTGGGCACCGCAACTGCAGCGCATGATCGACCTGCGCAACATACTTGGCCTGCGCTCCCCCATCCATTCGCTGGCCCGCGTGCTCAACCCGCTGAGCGCCCGCTGCGGCCTGCAGAGCATCTTCCACCCCGGTTACCAGGCCGTACACCGCGAGGCCAGCCGGCTGCTGGGTGACCATGCGGTGGTCATCAAGGGCGATGGCGGCGAAATCGAAGTCAACCCGGATGTCATCAGCCACCTGTACGGCACCAGCGCAGGTGAAAACTGGGACGAAGAGTGGCCGGCGCTGAGTGAGCGGCGCCATGTAAAACCTGCAAGCCTGCAGCCAGAACAACTGCTGGCGGTATGGCGTGGCGAGGCTCAGGACAGCTATGGGGAAATGGCCGTGGTGGCGACCATGGCCCTGGCGTTGCGCGGCTTGGGGCAGGACCGGGAGCAGGCGTTCGCGACCGCACGCGGCTATTGGGGCGCTCGAAACCAATCGAATAACTAGATCATTTTTGCGCAGTCTTTGCGCTATTTATTCGAACGCTTTGCCCTAGACTGGGCTCCAACGACAAACAACTTTGTTCCGAGGAGCTCACCATGGGCCTTTTGATCGACGGTCGCTGGCACGACCAGTGGTACGAAAACGGCAAGGATGGCGCCTTCAAGCGCGAGAACGCCCAGCGCCGCAATCAGTTGCCCGCCCCCGAAGCCGGTCGCTACCACCTGTATGTGTCGCTGGCCTGTCCATGGGCTCACCGCACCCTGATCGTGCGTGCGCTCAAAGGCCTGGAGCCGCTGATCGATGTGTCGGTGGTCAGCTGGCTGATGCAGGAAAACGGCTGGACCTTCGACCAGCAACAGGGCTCCACGGGCGATCACCTCGACGCCCTAGAATTCATGCACCAGCGCTATACCCAAGATGACCCGCACTACACAGGCCGCGTGACCGTGCCCGTATTGTGGGACAAAAAGGAAAAGCGCATCGTCAACAACGAGTCGGCGGAGATCATCCGTATCTTCAACAGCGCCTTCAACGAACTGACAGGCAATACCCTCGACCTGTATCCGCAGCCGCTGCGCCCGACCATCGAAGCGCTCAATGCACGCATTTACCCAGCGGTGAACAATGGTGTTTACCGTGCAGGCTTCGCCACTACGCAAGAAGCCTACGAGGCTGCGTTCGACGAAGTGTTCAACGAGCTGGACTACCTGGAAGCGCTGCTGGACCGCCAACGTTACCTGGCAGGCGAGCACCTGACCGAGGCCGATGTGCGCCTGTTTACCACGCTGGTGCGCTTCGATGCGGTGTATCACGGCCACTTCAAGTGCAACCTGCGCCGGTTGAGCGACTACCCGAACCTGTCAAACTGGCTGCGTGAGCTGTACCAGTGGCCGGGTGTGGCGCCGACGGTGAACATGGAGCACATCCAGAAGCACTATTACATGAGCCACAAGACCATCAACCCGAACGGAATCGTGCCCAAGGGGCCGCTGCAGGACTTCAACCTGCCGCATGATCGGGAGCGGTTGCCAGGCAAAGGGATCTGGGGCTGAGGAAGTTGGGGCTGCGTTGCAGCCCCGCTATTACTGGTCTTGCTGCGAACCTTCAAACCAAGCCAGCTTTTCGCGCAACTGCACCACTTCCCCGACAATCACCAGGGTCGGCGCATGTACTTCATGCTCGGCCACCAATGCTGGCAGGTCAGCCAAGGTGCCAGTGAACACCCGCTGATTGCGCGTAGTCCCCTGCTGCACCAACGCCGCCGGCGTGCTCGATGCACGCCCATGGCGAATCAGCTCGGCGCAAATGGTCGGCAACCCTACCAGGCCCATGTAGAACACCAAGGTCTGGTTCGGCGCCACCAGGTCATTCCAAGGCAGGTTGCTGGTACCGTCCTTGAGGTGGCCGGTCACGAAACGCACCGACTGGGCATAGTCGCGGTGGGTCAGCGGAATGCCGCCGTAGGCAGAGCAACCACTGGCCGCGGTAATACCGGGCACCACCTGGAACGGGATGCCATGCTCGGCGAGCTCTTCGATCTCTTCGCCACCACGACCGAAAATGAACGGGTCGCCCCCCTTCAGGCGCAACACGCGCTTACCCTCGCGGGCCAGGTCGACCAGCAGACGGTTGATCTGGTCCTGCGGCACGGCATGCTCGGCGCGGCGTTTGCCGACGTAGATACGTTCGGCATCGCGGCGGCACATTTCAATGATTGCCGGCGCCACCAGGCGGTCATACAGCACCACATCGGCCTGCTGCATCAGGCGCAAGGCACGGAAGGTGAGCAAGTCTGGATCGCCCGGCCCCGCCCCTACCAGATATACCTCACCACCCTGCTGCACCGGCGCACCGTCGACCATGGCCTGCAACAGCCGCTCGGCCTCGGCACCCTGCCCGGCCAATTGACGCTCGGCGATCGGGCCCTGGAACACGGTCTCCCAGAAGCCGCGACGCTGATTGACATCCGGGTACAGCGCCTTGACCTTGTGCCGGAAGCGCGCCGCCAAGGCGGCCAGTTCGCCGTAGGTGGACGGGATCCAGGTTTCCAGCTTGGCGCGAATCAGGCGCGCCAGCACCGGGGCGTCACCGCCGCTGGATACCGCAACCACCAGGGGCGAACGGTCGACAATGGCCGGGAAGATCACCGTGCACAGGGCCGGTGCATCCACCACGTTGACCGGCACGCAAAGCGCCTGCGCATCCGCCGACACCTGGGCATTGAGCCCGGGGTCGTCGGTGGCTGCGATCACCAGGCGGCAGCCGACCAGGTCGGCCGCCTGATAACCACGCACCAGGACCTCACCGCCACCTTCACGGGCCAGCGCAGCCAGTTGGCCGTCGACCTCGGGCGCCACCACCCGCAGCGCGGCGCCAGCATCGGCTAGCAGGCGCGCCTTGCGCAAAGCGATCTCGCCGCCGCCGACGACCAGCACGCGGCCGCCCTGCAGCTTGTGGAACAGCGGCAGGTAATCCATTTAGCGGATGACCTCGACACCGCCCATGTAGGGCTTGAGCACTTCCGGCACACGGATGGAGCCATCGGCCTGCTGGTAGTTTTCCAGCACAGCGACCAGGGTACGGCCTACGGCCAGGCCCGAGCCATTGAGGGTGTGCACCAGCTCCGGCTTGCCGGTTTCCGGGTTGCGCCAGCGGGCCTGCATGCGGCGCGCCTGGAAGTCACCACAGTTGGAGCAGGAGCTGATCTCGCGGTACTTGTCCTGGCTTGGCACCCACACTTCCAGGTCGTAGGTCTTCACGGCGCCGAAGCCCATGTCACCGGTGCACAGGGCCAGTACGCGGTAGGGCAGCTCCAGCAGCTGCAACACGCGCTCGGCGTTGGCGGTGAGGCCTTCCAGGGCTTCCATGGACTTGGACGGCTCGACCACCTGGACCATCTCGACCTTGTCGAACTGGTGCTGGCGGATCATGCCGCGCGTGTCACGGCCCGAAGCGCCAGCTTCACTGCGGAAGCACGGGGTGTGGGCGACCAGCTTGAGCGGCAGCTGCTTGGCGTCGATGATCTCGCCGGCCACCAGGTTGGTCAGCGACACTTCAGCGGTCGGGATCAGGTAGAAGTCGGCTTCGCCTTCGCGGGTGATCTTGAACAGGTCCTCCTCGAATTTCGGCAGCTGGCCGGTGCCCTGCAAGGCCGGAGCCTGGACCAGGTAAGGGGTGTAGTGTTCTTCGTAGCCATGCTCACCGGTGTGCAGGTTGATCATGAACTGTGCCAGGGCACGGTGCAGGCGGGCAATCGGGCCGCGCAGCACGGCAAAGCGGGCGCCCGACAGCTTGGCAGCTGCTTCGAAGTCCAGGCCACCGCTGATCTCGCCCAGGGCGACGTGGTCCTTGATTTCAAAATCGAATGCCCTCGGCGTGCCCCAACGGCGCACTTCGACGTTGTCGTCTTCACTGGCACCGACCGGCACGCTAGCGTCCGGCAGGTTGGGGATGGTCAGGACAATGCCATCCAGTTCGGCCTGGATGCCGTCCAGCTCGACCTTGCCAGCGGCCAGCTCATTGGCCATGCGTTCGACGTCAGCCATCAGCGGCGCGATGTCCTCGCCCTTGGCCTTGGCCTGGCCGATCGATTTGGAGCGGGCGTTACGCTCGGCCTGCAGCTGCTCGGTGCGGGTCTGCACCGCCTTGCGGCGCTCTTCCAGCGATTCGATGCGCGCGACATCCAGGCTGAAGCCACGGGAGGCGAGGCGGTCCGCCACTTCCTGAAGTTGGCCGCGTAACAGTTTGGAATCGAGCATGTCGTTCTCTCGTTATGTGTGTAGGTTGGTTCAGAGTCGGGTCAGGGACAGGCCGGCCCAGGTGGCCAGTAGCCCGCCCATCACGCTAATACCGGTATAGCCCACGGCCAGGGACGCTTGCCCACTTTCCATCAGGCGCACGGTATCGAGCGAAAAAGAGGAAAACGTCGTCAGCCCACCGATGAAGCCGACGATAAGGCCAAAGCGCAGGAACAGCCCATGGAACAGAGCGCTCACGGCTTTCTCCGTTGACGCGGGCTGCTGCGATCAAGGTCGGCCAAGTGACGCAGTTTCTCGCCGATCTTCAGCTCGAGCCCTCGGGGCACGGGCTGATAATACTGGCGTGGCTCGAGCTGATCGGGGAAGTAATCTTCACCCGCAGCATAGGCATCGGGCTCGTCGTGGGCATAGCGGTACTCCTCGCCGTAGCCGAGCTGCTTCATCAGCTTGGTCGGGGCGTTGCGCAGGTGCAGCGGCACCTCCAGCGAGCCGTGCTCGGCGGCCTCGCGCAGGGCAGTCTTGAAGCCCATGTAAACGGCGTTGCTCTTCGGCGCGCAGGCAATATAGGTAATGGCCTGAGCCACCGCCAGCTCGCCCTCAGGGCTGCCCAGACGCTCCTGCACGTCCCAGGCCGCCAGGCACAGGCTCAGGGCCCGCGGGTCGGCGTTGCCGATGTCCTCGCTGGCCATGCGCACCACGCGGCGGGCAATGTACAGCGGGTCGCAGCCGCCATCGAGCATGCGCGCGAACCAGTACAGCGCGGCGTCCGGGTTGGAGCCGCGCACAGACTTGTGCAGGGCGGAAATCTGGTCGTAGAAGGCCTCGCCGCCTTTGTCAAAGCGCCGGCGGCTGTCACCGAGCAGGCTCTGCAGCAGGTCTACGCCAATCTCGCCGCCATCTTCGGCCAGGTCCGAGGCGTTTTCGAGGAAGTTGAGCATGCGCCGGCCATCGCCATCGGCGGCGGCCATGAGCATCTTGAAGGCGTCGTCGCCCACGCTCAGGTTGCGCTTGCCCAGGCCGCGTTCTTCGTTGAGTGCGCGGTCGACCAGCTTGCGCAAGGCAGGCTCGTCCAGGCTCTTGAGCACATACACCCGCGCCCGCGAGAGCAAAGCATTGTTCAGTTCGAAGGACGGGTTCTCGGTGGTGGCGCCGATGAAGATCAGCGTGCCGTCTTCGACAAAGGGCAGGAAGGCATCCTGCTGGGACTTGTTGAAGCGGTGCACCTCATCGACGAACAGGATGGTCCGGCGGCCATACTGGCCGGCCTGCTGCTTGGCCACCTCGACGGCCTGGCGGATTTCCTTGACCCCCGCCAGTACCGCAGAAACCGTCTCGAAGTGCGCATCGCAAAACTGTGCCAGCAGCCGGGCGAGCGTGGTCTTGCCCACGCCCGGCGGCCCCCAGAAGATCATCGAGTGCAGCGCACCCTGCTCCAGCGCCTCACGCAGCGGTTTGCCACGCGCCAGCAGGTGCTCCTGGCCGACATACTCGTCCAGGTTGGACGGGCGTAGCCGGGCAGCCAGGGGCTGGGCAACGGGTTCGCTTCGAAACAGGTCCATGGTGCGCTCTGCTTACTCCTTGATGACGTCCGCGCCTTTCGGGATGTCGAACTTGAAGGTGCTGTCCGGCACCGCCTGGTTGGCCTTGACGCCATTGAACAGGATGTTGGTGCGCTGGCCGACGCTGTCGATCAGCTGCATGTCGTTGATCAGGCCACGGCGGAACGACACGCGCAGCGAATCGAACAGGGTGTCCTTGGTCGTTGGCTTGAGGGTGAAGTCCATCACTTCGCCCTGCTCCTTGGAGGTGATGTCAAAGCTCTGGCTGATCTTCGACACGTCACCGGACAGCAGCAGCGCCGGGGTCTGGTTCAGGCGCACATCGAGCTTCTTGATGGTGGCCTGCTCCAGGTCAGGGTCCCACAGGGTGACGTTCTTGCCGTCGGACACCACCACCTGCTCCTGGGGAGCATCGGTGTGCCAGTAGAACAGGCCCGGGCGCTTGACCGTCATCTTGCCGGTTGTCTCCTGCAGGCTGGTGCCGCCGGCATCCAGGGTCAGCTGGGAGAAATTGGCCTCGATGGTCTGCGACTTTTCCAGCAACTGGGTCAGGCGCTGCACGTCCTGCTCACCAGCGTGAGCCGACAGTGTGGCCGATAACGAACCCAGGGTCAGGGCAGAAACCAACAGCATGCGAATCGCGCGCATGTTAATCCTCATTGAGCATTTAAGAAGCCGGGCGCCACCGTCGGCGCCCGGCAAGGTGTTCATCAGTCGCGCGGGCCGCCCGGGGCAATCACTTCCCGCGAGCCGTTGCTGTTCATGGGGGTGACCACGCCGGCCATTTCCATCGCCTCGATCATGCGCGCAGCGCGGTTGTAGCCGATCTTGAGCTTGCGCTGCACGGCCGAAATCGACGCCCGACGGCTTTCGAGGACGAATTGCACCGCCTCATCATACAGCGCGTCGTTTTCCGAATCCTCGTCGCCGCCACCGCCACCACCGCCTTCGAAGCCGCTGCCGGCCTCCTCGACGCCGTTGAGGATGTCGTCGTTGTAGTCCGGGGCGCCACGCAGCTTCCAGGCTTCCACCACGCGGTGCACTTCATCGTCGGAGACGAATGCGCCGTGTACCCGGATCGGCAGGCTGGTACCTGGCGGCATGTAGAGCATGTCACCGTGGCCTAGCAGTTGCTCGGCGCCACCTTGGTCGATGATGGTGCGCGAATCGATCTTGCTCGACACCTGGAACGCCATGCGGGTCGGGATGTTGGCCTTGATCAGGCCAGTGATCACGTCCACCGATGGGCGCTGGGTGGCGAGGATCAGGTGAATACCGGCGGCCCGCGCCTTCTGGGCGATACGGGCGATCAGCTCTTCGACCTTCTTGCCGACGATCATCATCATGTCGGCGAATTCGTCGACCACCACCACAATGGTCGGCAGGGTCTTCAGGGCCGGCGGCTCGTCTTCCATGCTCTCGCGGCGGAACAGCGGATCGTGGATGATCTCGCCAGCCTCCTGGGCATCCTTGATCTTGCGGTTGAAGCCGGCCAGGTTACGCACGCCCATGGCCGCCATCAGTTTGTAACGCCGCTCCATCTCGGCCACGCTCCAGCGCAGCGCGTTGGCGGCGTCCTTCATGTCGGTGACCACCGGGCACAGCAGGTGCGGGATGCCTTCGTAGATCGACAGCTCGAGCATCTTTGGGTCGATCATGATCAGGCGCGCGTCTTCAGGGCCGGACTTGAACAGGATCGACAGGATCATCGCGTTCACACCCACCGACTTACCGGAGCCGGTGGTACCGGCTACCAGCAGGTGTGGCATCTTGGCCAGGTCGGTGATGACCGGCTTGCCGCCGATGTCATGGCCCAAGGCCAGGGTGACGGGCGACTTCTGCTCGTCGTACTGCGGCGTCGACAGCACCTCGGAGAAGCGCACCATCTGCCGGTTTTCGTTGGGGATCTCGATACCCACGGTGGTCTTGCCGGGTATGACCTCGACCACCCGCACACTGGTCACGGCCAGCGACCGTGCAAGGTCCTTGGCCAGGTTGGCGATGCGGCTGACCTTGACCCCGGCCGCAGGCTGGATTTCGTAGCGGGTAATGACCGGGCCCGGGTGGATGGAGTCCACCGAGACTTCGACGCCGAATTCCTTGAGTTTGATTTCCAGCAACTGACCGACGCCGGCCAGGGATTCTGGCGAATACTCGATCTTCTTCTGCTCGGCCGGGTCGAGGATGGAGATGGACGGCAAGGTACCTTCCACGGCGCTGTCGACGAACAGCGGCGCCTGCTTTTCCTTCATCACCCGCTTGCTCGGCTCCACTGCCTTGGCCGGCGCTGCCGGCGGCATGATCACAGGGGCAATCGAGGGTTCACGTGGGACAACAGTCTCGCGCGGGACAATGGGTTCGCGCTGGGCTACGACAGGGCGCGCGGGCGGCTCATCGCGCTCACCGATGCGCTCGCGCAGTTGCGCCTTGGCCGGTTCGCGTTTATCGGCAGCCGCCGGCGCCGCGTCGAACCTTGGTTCGTCCACCTCGCGCAGCTGCGCCTCCAGGCGTTTGCGCTCGTTGCGCGCCTCCCACCAGCGATTGGCCGCGCCTTGCACGAGCTCGAACAGGTCGAGGGTGATCTTGCCGGTCATGTCCATCACCTTGAACCACGAGAGGTCGGTGAACACGGTCAGGCCGAACAGGAACAGGGCGATGAACATCAGCGTGCTGCCCTGCACGTTGAGCAGGTTGCGCGCCAGGTCGCCGAGGCTTTCGCCCAAGGCACCACCGGCGGAGAACGGCAGGCTCGCCGGGGGGTGGAAATGGATATGCGCCAGAGCGGCACCCGACAGCACCAGGAACACCAGGCCGATGAGGCGCCAGGAGAACAACCAGCCGCTCCACTGCCAGGGTTGATGGCGCTCGCGGAAGATCTGCCAGGTTTTGATGGCCAGCAGTAAAGGGAAGATGTAGGCGAAGTAGCCCAGCACCATGAACATGATGTCGGCGAAGTACGCACCGGCACGCCCGGCAGCGTTCTGCACCTGGTCGACGTTGCTGGTGTGGCTGAAGCCTGGGTCGGAGGTATCGTAGGTCAGCAGCGCCATCCACAAGTACAGGCACAGGGCGCCGACAGCGATCAACGCACCTTCCTTGAGGCGGTAATGCAGCTGCTGCCGCCACAGGGGCACAGGCAGAGGAGCTGGAGTTGCGGTGGATTTCTTCAAAACGCGTCTATTCCTGCGCGTGCTGCGCGTCCAGTAGTGATTGGCCGATAACGGGCCAATGAACCACTACTTTTAACATTACTGCCCGCCGGCCGCCATGGCGGCACGCCCTATGGCGTTTGGGTGGGGGCGACTTTCGTATAGGTGCAATTTGAGCATGCATTTTCTTTTGTGACAAAGGCTTATGCTGTGTTTTTGCACAGGTGTGACAGCAAATGTGCCAGATGGTGCCTGCAGCCTAACGAATGCGTAGGAAATTGCCGACCATATCGCCTGACTGAACGCACACGCAGGCAGGCCTGGCCCCACATGGGCCAGCATTGACCCAAAGCGCCCTCCTTGCCATGCTGCCCCTCCCCTCCCCCACCGCACGATAGACCATGCTCACCTGGCTGACTCGCGACTCGCTGACCTTCCCACCCCTGGAAAAGGCCCTGCAGGATCCTAACGGCCTGCTCGCCGCTGGTGGCGACCTGAGCCCCGAGCGCCTGGTGCAGGCCTATCGCCATGGCTGCTTCCCGTGGTACCAGGACGGCCAACCCATCCTCTGGTGGTCGCCCAACCCTCGCACCGTTCTGTTCCCGGACGAGCTGCATGTCTCGCGCTCGCTGGCCAAGCTGTTGCGCCAGGGGCGCTATCAGGTCAGCTTCGACAGCGACTTCCCCGCCGTGATCGACGCCTGCGCGGCACCGCGTGACTACGCGGACGGCACCTGGATCACCGACACCATGCGCAACGCCTACTGCGAGCTGCACCGGCGCGGTATCGCCCATTCGGTGGAGGTGCGCCACAACGGCGAACTGGTGGGCGGCCTGTACGGCCTGGCCATGGGGCGGTTGTTTTTCGGCGAGTCGATGTTCAGCCGCGCCGACAATGCTTCCAAGGTCGGCTTCGTGACCCTGGTCAAGCACCTGCAAGAGGCGGGATTTGTGCTGATCGACTGCCAGATGCCGACCGAACACCTGCATAGCCTGGGCGCCCGCGCCATCAGCCGCGCCAGCTTCGCCGATTACCTGGCCCACCACCTCGACCAGCCCAACAGTGCCAGCTGGCGCAGCTAGGCGAGTTCCGAGAGCTGGCTTACACTTAAAGCAAAGTCTCACCGAAGGGGTCGACCATGACAGAGTTGGCGCGGTTGAAGTTCTATGCCACTCAGCCCCACTCCTGCAGCTATCTGCCGAACGAGCAGGCGACCACCCTGTTCCTCGACCCCAGCCAGCCGATGGACGTGCATGTGTATGCCGACCTTTCGGAGATGGGCTTTCGGCGCAGTGGCGACCACCTGTACCGCCCACATTGCCAGAACTGCAATGCCTGCGTTCCGGCCCGCATTCCGGCCGCGCGCTTCATCCCCAACCGCCAGCAGCGGCGCATCCTCAAGCGCAATGCCGACCTCACCGTGACGGCTGCCCGGCCGGCGTTCAAGGAAGAATATTTCGACCTGTACCGGCGCTACATCGAAACCCGCCACGCCGATGGCGACATGTACCCGCCAAGCCGCGATCAGTTTTCCACCTTTCTGGTGCGCGACTTGCCGTTCTGCTGGTTCTACGAATTCCGCCTGGCAGGCCGCCTGCTGGCGGTGGCGGTGTGCGACCTGCTGCCCAACGGGCTGTCAGCGGTGTACACGTTCTACGAGCCCGACGAAGAACGGCGCAGCCTGGGGCGCTTTGCCATCCTTTGGCAAATCACCGAAGCCCTGCGCCAGGACCTCGAAGCGGTATACCTCGGCTACTGGATCAAGAACTGCAAGAAGATGAACTACAAGACCCAGTATCGCCCGATCGAACTGCTGATCAACCAGCGTTGGGTCACCCTCAACTGAAAGCATTGGCTTGACACACTATTTTCCGGCATAATCCACGCCACTTTTTTGCCCGGTGCGGTTATGCGTCGGGCCAACACTGGACACCGAGGGCTCAACTGCATGTCGAAAGAAGACAGCTTCGAAATGGAAGGTACTGTCGTCGACACCCTGCCCAACACCATGTTCCGCGTGGAGTTGGAAAACGGGCACGTCGTAACCGCGCACATCTCCGGAAAGATGCGCAAGAACTACATCCGTATTCTCACTGGCGACAAGGTCCGCGTCGAGCTGACGCCTTATGACCTGAGCAAGGGCCGCATCACCTACCGTGCGCGCTAAGCTCCAGCCATGAAAAAGCCCGGCCATGTGCCGGGCTTTTTTGTACCTTCAAATTGCTTGGGGCCGCAAAGCGGCCCCTTGCATCACGCTACTTCTGCCGTAGTCTCGAAGTCGAACACCAACTCGCCATCGCGCAGGTCGATGTGCACCACACCGCCATGCTCGGCCAGCTCGCCAAACAGGATCTCCTCGGCCAGCGGCCGCTTGATCTTGTCCTGGATAAGCCGCGCCATCGGCCGCGCCCCCATCTGCACGTCGTAGCCAGAAGCCGCCAGCCAGCCGCGGGCGGCATCGCTGACTTCAAGCAGCACACGCTTGTCTTCCAGCTGCGCCTGAAGCTCGATGAGGAACTTGTCGACGATGCTCTTGATCGTCTCGTGACTCAGGCGGCCGAACTGGATGATTGTGTCCAGACGGTTGCGGAACTCCGGCGTGAAGCTCTTGCGAATGACTTCCATCGCATCGGACGCATGGTCCTGATGAGTGAAACCGATGGAAGCGCGTGCCGCAGTTTCAGCGCCGGCATTGGTGGTCATGATCAGGATCACGTTGCGGAAGTCCGCTTTGCGCCCATTGTTGTCGGTCAGGGTACCGTGGTCCATCACCTGCAGCAGCAGGTTGAAGACTTCGGGGTGCGCCTTCTCGATTTCATCGAGCAGCAGCACGCAATGCGGCTGCTTGGTGATCGCCTCGGTCAGCAGGCCACCCTGGTCGAACCCGACATACCCGGGAGGAGCGCCGATCAGGCGCGACACAGTGTGCCGCTCCATGTACTCGGACATGTCGAAGCGCACCAGCTCAACGCCCAGCGCCTTGGCCAACTGCCGCGCCGCTTCGGTCTTGCCCACCCCGGTAGGGCCGGCGAACAGGAACGAGCCGACCGGCTTGTCCGGTGCCTTGAGGCCTGCACGGGACAGCTTGATTGCCGTAGCCAGCGAATCGATCGCCTGGTCCTGACCGAACACGGTCAGTTTCAGGTCACGCTCCAGGTTACGCAGCAGCTCCTTGTCGGAGCTGGTGACGTGCTTCGGCGGAATCCGCGCGATCTTGGCCACGATATCCTCGACTTGCGGCACATCGATACGCTTGACCCGATTCGCCTCAGGCTGCAGGCGCTGATACGCCCCGGCCTCGTCGATCACGTCGATGGCCTTGTCCGGCATGTGGCGGTCATTGATGTAGCGTGATGCCAGCTCAGCGGCGGCGCGCAGGGCTTCATCGCTGTACTCGATGTTGTGATGGCTTTCAAAGCGCCCCTTGAGGCCGCGCAGAATGCCCACAGTGTCCTCGACGGACGGCTCGCTGACATCCACCTTCTGGAAGCGCCGCGCCAAGGCACGGTCCTTCTCGAAGATGCCGCGAAACTCCTGGAAGGTCGTCGAACCAATGCAGCGAATCTCGCCGGAAGACAGCAGCGGCTTGAGCAGGTTGGACGCGTCCATCACGCCGCCCGACGCAGCACCGGCACCAATGATGGTGTGGATTTCGTCAATGAACAGGATGGCCTGTGGGCGTTTGCGCAGCTCACCGAGCAACGCCTTGAAGCGCTTCTCGAAGTCGCCGCGGTACTTGGTACCCGCCAGCAGTGCGCCAAGGTCGAGGGAATACACCACGCTCTGCGACAGCAGGTCGGGCACCTGGCCATCGACGATGCGTTTGGCCAGGCCTTCGGCGATGGCAGTTTTGCCCACACCAGCCTCACCGACCAACAGCGGGTTGTTCTTGCGCCGACGGGCAAGGATCTGCGCCACGCGCTCGACTTCCTGCTCGCGCCCTACCAGCGGGTCGATCCGCCCAGCGCGGGCCAGTTCATTCAGGTTGCTGGCGTAAGCATCCAGCGGGTTACTCGAGGACGACGTCTCGCCGCCCTCCTCGTCCTGCATTTCCGGGTCGCTGTCGCTGTGCGAGCCGTGGCCCGGCACCTTGGAAATGCCGTGGGCAATGTAGTTGACCACGTCGATACGGGCCACGCTCTGCTGCTTGAGCAGGAACACGGCCTGGCTTTCCTGTTCGCTGAAAATCGCCACCAGCACATTGGCACCGGTGACTTCGCGCTTGCCAGAGCTTTGCACGTGGAACACGGCACGCTGGAGCACACGCTGGAAGCCCAGGGTCGGCTGGGTTTCGCGATCCTCGTCGTTGACAGGAATCAGGGGAGTGGTGGAATCGATGAACTCTTGCAGGTCATGCTTGAGTTTGTCGAGATTGGCGCCACAGGCGCGCAGAACGGTCGCAGCAGCCTCATTGTCAAGGAGTGCCAGCAGCAGATGCTCGACGGTCATGAACTCATGACGCTTCGAACGAGCCTCCTTGAAGGCAAGATTGAGGGTGACTTCGAGCTCGCGGTTTAACATAGCTTCACCTCATACCCAAGTGGTCGGCGATTAACCGTCCTTCTCGATTTCACAGAGTAGCGGATGCTGGCTTTCCCTGGCGTATTGGTTGACCTGCATGGCCTTTGTTTCGGCGATGTCCCGGGTAAACAATCCGCACACTGCCCGCCCTTCGGTATGGACGGTCAGCATGATCTTGGTCGCCAGCTCGCGGTTCAGACTGAAGAACGTTTCGAGCACTTCGACGACGAAATCCATCGGCGTGTAGTCATCGTTGAACAAAACCACCTTGTACATCGGTGGCGCCTGCAGGATCGGCTTGGCTTCCTGTACCGCAAGCCCTGAGCCGTCGTCCTCATTCGATTGCGGGCGATCCTGATTGAATGTTAGTCGAATCTCGCTACGTGCATGCATGGAAAGAATTTCATCATGATCGACAGGTTAAGGTTGTGAGTTGACCGCTCAAGCCGCAGCCCGCGCGAAGACGGGGCGACCTTGACTATCGGCAAAACGGTGTTACAACCAATAAGAACCCACCGTGGTCGATAAAGATCCGCGCAGTCAACCAGATTTTTCGCAAGGTTCGTATGCGGATGAAGTGGATGATACTCCAGTGATGGAGTCCTTTGCAGAGGGACATAGGGATGGCAAGCGGTAAAGTCAAGTGGTTCAACAATGCCAAGGGCTACGGATTCATCAATGAAGACGGCAAAACCGACGATCTGTTCGCCCATTATTCGGCGATCAAGATGGACGGTTACAAAACCCTGAAGGCCGGACAAGCCGTGACTTTCGAGATCGTGCAGGGCCCCAAGGGCCTGCACGCGACCGAGATCGCCAACGCTGTTGCCAGCACCTCAACAGGAGCCTCGCAATCATCGACCGCTGAAGCCTGATCCCTGCTTTGCGTCGGCATACGAAAAAACCGGCCGCCCCACTTAACAAGGGCGGCCGGTTTTCAATTGTTTCACATATGCTTGATCATTTCGTCGCCGAAGCCTGAACTACCCACCAGCTTCGCGCCTTCCATCAGCCGCTCGAAGTCGTAGGTAACCGTCTTGGCCCCGATCGCGCCATTGGTGCCTTTGATGATCAGGTCGGCCGCCTCGGTCCAGCCCATGTGGCGCAGCATCATCTCTGCAGAGAGGATCACCGAGCCCGGGTTGACCTTGTCCTGGCCGGCATACTTGGGCGCCGTGCCGTGGGTGGCCTCGAACATGGCCACGGTGTCGGACAGGTTGGCGCCTGGCGCGATACCGATCCCACCCACTTCCGCCGCCAGTGCATCGGACAGGTAGTCGCCGTTGAGGTTGAGGGTGGCAATCACGTCATACTCGGCCGGGCGCAGCAGGATCTGCTGAAGCATGGCGTCGGCAATGGCGTCCTTGACGATGACCTCGCGGCCGGTCTTGGGGTTCTTGAACTTCATCCAAGGGCCACCATCGAGCAGCTCGGCGCCAAACTCATCCTTGGCCACCTCGTAACCCCAGTCCTTGAAGGCACCTTCGGTGAACTTCATGATGTTGCCCTTGTGCACCAGGGTCAGCGACTCACGGTCGTTGTCCACCACGTATTGCAGGGCCTTGCGCACCAGGCGCTTGGTGCCCTCGCGGGAAACCGGCTTGACGCCGATGCCGCAGTCCTGGTCGAAACGGATCTTGGTGACGCCCATTTCCTCCTTGAGGAACTTGATGACCTTGTTCGCTTCGGGCGAGCCGGCTTTCCATTCGATACCGGCGTAGATGTCCTCGGAATTCTCGCGGAAAATCACCATGTCGACATCGCCGGGCTTCTTGACCGGGCTAGGCACGCCTTCGAACCACAGCACCGGCCGCAGGCACACATAGAGGTCAAGTTGCTGGCGCAGCGCCACATTCAACGAACGGATGCCCCCGCCGACCGGAGTGGTCAGCGGCCCCTTGATCGATACGACATAGTCGCGCACCGCGTCCAGGGTCTCCTGGGGCAGCCAGGTGTCCTGGTCATAGACCTGGGTGGCCTTTTCCCCGGCGTATACTTCCATCCAGGCTATCTTGCGCTTGCCGCCGTAGGCCTTCTGCACGGCAGCGTCCACCACCTTGATCATCACCGGTGAGACATCGACGCCAATGCCGTCGCCTTCGATATAGGGAATGATGGGGTTGTCGGGCACGTTGAGCGAATGGTCTGCATTGACGGTGATCTTGGCGCCGTCGGTCGGAACCTTGATTTTCTGGTATCCCATGCTTGCACTACTCCGCTTTCGGGTGTGATTGGACATCATGCGATCCCACTGAGCCTAAACCACATCTGCCGACCTGCAAGCGCTGCGACATCACGCCACATTGCCGCTACGTCTTTGGTCTTATAAATGGCGCCGATGTCACTTCGCCTTGCTGAATAGCCCGATTGGTTTGATATACTGCGCCGCGACCGAAGGGTCATCGGGGCGAATCCCAGGAAAATGCGGCTCGCCCTCGGCCAGTAACTGGCCAAAAAGCCTGGGCTGTTACCGCAGTTCAGCACTTGACGCTCGACTGATGCATCCACCATCACCGCTCGCAGCCTCTCGACTTTCCGCTCATGGCGTCGCCAGGGCGAAGCGCCTACCCTGCGCACCTCGAGACTCGAGTACGCTCAGCACATAGAGAGTTAACCCGCATGCCCACCCGTTCCAAGATCATCTATACCTTCACCGACGAAGCCCCCGCCCTCGCCACCTACTCGCTGCTGCCGATCGTCGAAGCTTTCACCGCTTCGGCTGACATCGCCGTCGAAACTCGCGACATTTCCCTGGCTGGCCGCATCCTCGCGGCATTCCCGGAGCAACTGGGCACCGAGAAGCAGGTAGGCGATCACCTGGCGGAACTGGGCCAACTGGCTACCACACCCGAAGCCAACATCATCAAGCTGCCGAACATCAGCGCCTCGGTACCGCAGCTCAAGGCCGCGATCAAGGAACTGCAAGGCAAGGGCTTCAATATCCCGGACTACGCCGACGAGCCGGCCACCGCGGAAGAAAAAGAATCCCGCGCGCGCTACGACCGCATCAAGGGCAGCGCCGTGAACCCGGTACTGCGCGAAGGCAACTCCGACCGCCGCGCACCGCTGTCGGTCAAGAACTACGCGCGCAAGCACCCGCACAAGATGGGTGCCTGGGCCGCCGACTCCAAGTCGCACGTTGCCCACATGACCCAAGGCGACTTCTACGGCAGCGAAAAGGCCGCGCTGATCGAGGCTGACGACAGCCTGCGCATCGAGCTGGTCGCCAAAGACGGCAGCACCACCGTGCTGAAAGAAAAGACCGCCGTCAAAGCCGCCGAAATCATCGACTGCGCAACCATGAGCCGCAAGGCACTGAAAGCCTTCATCGCCGAGCAGATCGCCGATGCCAAGGCCTCCGGCGTGCTGCTGTCGGTGCACCTGAAAGCCACCATGATGAAGGTTTCGGACCCGATCATGTTCGGCGTCATCGTCGAAGCCTTCTACGGCGAAGTGCTGGCCAAGCACGCTGCCGCGCTGGCCGAAGTGGGCTTCAATGCCAACAACGGCATCGGTGACCTGTATGCCCGCATCAAGGATCTGCCAGCCGACAAGCAGGCCGAGATCGAAGCCGACATCCAGGCCCTGTACGCCGAGCGCCCGGCCCTGGCCATGGTCAACTCCGACAAAGGCATCACCAACCTGCACGTGCCGAGCGACGTGATCGTCGACGCCTCGATGCCGGCCATGATCCGTGACTCGGGCAAGATGTGGAACACCGCTGGCGAGCTGCAGGATGCCAAGGCGATCATCCCGGACCGCTGCTACGCCGGCATCTACCAGGCCACCATCGAAGACTGCAAGGCCAACGGCGCGTTCGACCCGACCACCATGGGCAGCGTACCGAACGTCGGCCTGATGGCACAGAAGGCCGAAGAGTACGGCTCCCACGACAAGACCTTCCAGGTCAAGGCTGACGGCGTCGTGCGCGTGGTCGATGGCAAGGGCAAGGTCGTTCTGGAGCAGAACGTCGAAGCCGGTGACATCTTCCGCATGTGCCAGACCAAAGACGCGCCGATCCAGGACTGGGTCAAGCTGGCCGTCAACCGCGCCCGCCTGAGCGACACCCCGGCGGTGTTCTGGCTGGACCCAGCCCGCGCCCACGACGGCGTGATGATCGAGAAGGTGCAGAAGTACCTGAAGGATCACGACACTGCAGGCCTGGACATCCGCGTTCTGGCGCCGGTCGACGCCATCAAGTTCTCGCTCGCCCGCATCCGCGAAGGCAAGGACACCATCTCGGTGACCGGCAACGTGCTGCGCGACTACCTGACCGACCTGTTCCCGATCATGGAGCTGGGCACCAGCGCCAAGATGCTGTCGATCGTGCCGCTGATGAACGGCGGCGGTCTGTTCGAAACCGGCGCTGGCGGTTCGGCACCCAAGCACGTGCAGCAGTTGGTTGAAGAAAACTTCCTGCGTTGGGACTCGCTGGGTGAATTCCTGGCCCTGGCCGCTTCCCTGGAGCACCTGGGCAACACCTACGACAACCCGCGCGCCAAGGTCCTGGCCAACACCCTGGACCAGGCCACCGGCAAGTTCCTCGACACCAACAAGTCGCCTTCGCGCAAAGTCGGTGGTATCGACAACCGTGGCAGCCACTTCTACCTGACCCTGTACTGGGCAGAAGCGCTGGCCGCCCAGACTGACGACGCCGCCCTGCAGGCGCGCTTCGCACCGCTGGCAAAAACCCTGGCCGAGAACGAAGCGACCATCGTCGCCGAGCTCAACGCCGTGCAGGGCAAGCCGGCCGACATCGGTGGCTACTACGCTCCGGATGCCGAGCTGACCGCCAAGGTGATGCGCCCAAGCCAGACCCTGAACAGCGCCATTGCCGCCCTGTAAGGCTCGCTTGAGGTAACAGCACAAACCCCGGCCACGCACCGGGGTTTGTGCTTTCTGAAGCACAGACGCGCCAGCTGTGTAGGAGCGGCCCGCGCCAACCATAGGAAATGCCCATGTCCTGGCAACCCCACATCACCGTCGCCACCATCGTCGAGCACGCAGGCAAATTTCTCTTCGTCGAAGAGTTCAAAGCCGGCCAGCACGTGTTCAACCAGCCCGCCGGCCACCTGGAGCCAAACGAAACACTGCCCCAGGCCGCCCTGCGCGAAACCCTGGAGGAAACCGCCTGGGAAGTCGAGCTTACCGGCGTGGTCGGCATCTACCTGTACACCGCCCCCAGCAACGGCGTGACCTACCAGCGCATCTGCTTTGCCGCACGCCCCGTGCACCATCACGCCGACCTCGCGCTGGACAGCGACATCGTCCGTGCCGTCTGGCTCACCCGCGAGGAACTGTTGGCTGCCCCCGACCGCTGGCGCAGCGAGCTGGTACCACGCTGCCTGGATGACTACCTTGCGGGCCCGCTGCACAGCCTTGACTTGCTGCGCGACTGACGCGCAGCCTCGGGTTTGGTAGACTCGGCGCTTTTCCCCCTTGATACACATCGGTAGCCATGACCAGCCCAGCACTCAAAGACCCCGCCAAGACCCGCGTCATCGT
This sequence comes from Pseudomonas sp. SG-MS2, assembly GCF_009933855.1. Classification (NCBI taxonomy): domain Bacteria; kingdom Pseudomonadati; phylum Pseudomonadota; class Gammaproteobacteria; order Pseudomonadales; family Pseudomonadaceae; genus Pseudomonas; species Pseudomonas sp. SG-MS2. The sequence continues at coordinate 23,644 of NZ_MOMO01000261.1, forward strand.
CGGCATGTCCGGCGGCGTGGACTCTTCCGTCTCCGCCCTTCTGCTCATGGAGCAGGGCTACCAGGTGGAAGGTCTGTTCATGAAGAACTGGGAAGAGGACGACGGCACCGAATACTGCACCGCCCGTGAAGATCTGGCAGACGCCCAGGCCGTGTGCGACCGCATCGGCATCAAGCTGCACACCGCCAACTTCGCTGCCGAATACTGGGACAACGTTTTCGAGCACTTCCTCGAAGAGTACAAGGCCGGCCGTACGCCCAACCCGGACATCCTTTGCAACCGCGAAATCAAGTTCAAGGCGTTCCTCGACTACGCACTGTCGCTGGGTGCAGACCTGATCGCCACTGGCCATTACGTGCGCCGCCGCGACACCGGCGCGATCACCGAACTGCTCAAGGGCCTGGACCCGAACAAGGACCAGAGCTACTTCCTGCATGCCGTCGGCGGCAAGGAAATCGCCCGCACCCTGTTCCCGGTCGGCGAACTGGAAAAGCCCGAGGTTCGCGCCATCGCCGAAAAGCACGGCCTGGCCACTGCCAAGAAGAAGGACTCCACCGGTATCTGCTTCATCGGTGAGCGCCGCTTCAGCGACTTCCTCAAGCAGTACCTGCCGGCCCAGCCAGGTGAGATACAGACCACCGAAGGCGAAGTCATCGGCCGCCATCACGGCCTGATGTACCACACCATCGGCCAGCGCCAGGGCTTGGGCATCGGGGGCTTGAAAGACGCCGGCGACGAGCCGTGGTACGTGCTGCACAAAGACCTGACCCGCAATGTGCTGGTGGTCGGCCAGGGCAACGAACACCCTTGGTTGTTCTCCCGCGCCCTGCTCGCCTCGGAGATCTTCTGGGTCAACCCGATCGACCTCAGCAGCCCGCGTACGCTCACTGCCAAGGTGCGCTACCGTCAGAGCGACCAGCGCTGCACCCTGGAGCTCACCGAAAGCGGCTACCGCGCTGTGTTCGACGAGCCACAGCGCGCCGTTACCCCTGGCCAGTCGGTAGTGTTCTACGACGGCGAGGTGTGCCTGGGCGGCGGCGTGATCGAGACGGCCGAGCCGTGGAGCCCGCGCGCATGAGCAAACTGCAGGAGCAATTGATTGCCCTGGGTGGGGTGTTTCAGGCCGCCGTGCTGGTCGACCGCATCGCCCGCACCGGCCAGGCCAGCGAGGCCGATATCGGCTGCATGCTGGGCAGCCTGCTGGTGCGCGACCCCAAGGACACCCTGGAGGTATTCGGTGGCGACGACCTCAACCTGCGCGACGGTTATCGTGCCCTGGTCGGCGCCCTGGAGCGCGACCCCAGCAGCCTGCAGCGCGAACCGCTGCGTTATGCGCTGTCGATGCTCGGGCTGGAACGCCAGCTGAACAAGCGTGGCGACCTGCTCGACACCATCGGCAACCGCCTGCCGCAAATCCAGTCACAGGCCGACCATTTCGGCCTGGTTCACGAAAACGTCATCGCCTCCAGCGGCGCCTTGTATCAGGACACCTTGAGTACACTGCGCCAGCGCATTCAGGTGCATGGCGACATGCGTTTCCTGCAGCAGGCCAGCAATGCGTCGAAGATCCGCGCCCTGCTGCTGGCAGGCATCCGCGCCGCACGCCTGTGGCGCCAGCTGGGCGGGCATCGCTGGCAGCTGGTGTTCAGCCGGCGCAAATTGCTCAACGAACTGTACGATATGATGCGCACACCTTCCTGAAGGCGGCGCTGAACCCTCGGTAGGAGCGGCCTTGCGTCGCGAAAGGGCTGCGCAGCAGCCCCGGCAATCTATGCTGGGGCGGCTATTTGGGGGCCGCTGCGCAGCCCTTTCGCGACGCAAGGCCGCTCCTACAGGCATTTTTCATGTATCATATGCGCCCTTCCAAAAGCCTGACTGTCCGAGAACACCCCATGCAGCTTTCTTCGCTCACTGCGGTTTCCCCTGTAGACGGCCGTTATGCCGGCAAAACCCAGGCCTTGCGCCCCATTTTCAGCGAATTCGGCCTGATCCGTTTCCGCGCCCTGGTCGAAGTGCGCTGGCTGCAGCGCCTGGCCGCTCACCCGCAAATTGGCGAAGTGCCGGCGTTCTCCGCTGAAGCCAACGCCCTGCTGGACGGCCTGGCCACCGACTTCAAGCTCGAGCACGCTGAACGCGTCAAGGAAATCGAGCGCACCACCAACCATGACGTCAAGGCGATCGAATACCTCCTCAAGGAGCAGGCTGCGCAACTGCCTGAGCTGGCAAAGGTCAGCGAATTCATCCACTTCGCCTGCACCAGTGAGGACATCAACAACCTGTCCCACGCGCTGATGCTGCGTGCTGGCCGCGACGACGTGCTGCTGCCGCTGATGCGTCAGATCGCCGAAGCCATTCGTGCCCTGGCCCATGCCCACGCCGACGTGCCGATGCTGTCGCGCACCCACGGCCAGCCGGCTTCGCCGACCACCCTGGGCAAAGAGCTGGCCAACGTCGTCTACCGCCTGGAGCGCCAGATCGCTCAAGTGGCCGCCGTGCCGCTGCTGGGCAAGATCAACGGCGCCGTGGGCAACTACAACGCCCACCTCTCGGCCTACTCGCAGATCGACTGGGAAGAAAACGCCCGCGCCTTCATCGAAGACGAACTGGGCCTGGTGTTCAACCCGTACACCACCCAGATCGAACCGCACGACTACATCGCCGAGCTGTTCGACGCCATCGCTCGCTTCAACACCATCCTCATCGACTTCGACCGCGACGTCTGGGGCTACATCTCGCTGGGCTACTTCAAGCAGAAGACCGTCGCTGGCGAAATTGGCTCGTCGACCATGCCGCACAAGGTCAACCCGATCGACTTCGAGAACTCCGAAGGCAACCTGGGTATCGCCAACGCCCTGTTCCAGCACCTGGCCAGCAAGCTGCCGATCTCGCGCTGGCAGCGTGACCTGACCGACTCCACCGTGCTGCGCAACCTGGGTGTGGGCTTCGCCCACAGCGTCATCGCCTATGAAGCCAGCCTGAAAGGCATCGGCAAGCTGGAAGTCAACGCCGCGCGTATCGCCGCCGACCTGGACGCCTGCTGGGAAGTCCTCGCCGAGCCAATCCAGACCGTGATGCGCCGCTTCAACATCGAGAACCCCTACGAGAAGCTCAAAGAGCTGACCCGTGGCAAGGGCATCACCCCAGAAGCGCTGCTGACCTTCATCGACGGCCTGGACATGCCAGCCGAAGCCAAGGCCGAGCTCAAGCAATTGACCCCTGCCAGCTACATCGGTAACGCCGCAGCGCAGGCCAAACGCATCTAAGCTGAGCGTCGCCTTCAACGCCCGGCCTGGCCGGGCGTTTTTATTCCCGGACGAAAATTACGTTTTTTCAATAGGTTGAACATGAATCCTGATACTCCACTGCAGCTGCTCGGCGGCATCTCGGCCCGCGAATTCATGCGCGACTACTGGCAGAAGAAGCCGCTGCTGGTGCGCCAGGCATTCCCGGACTTCGAAAGCCCGATCGACCCCGACGAGCTGGCCGGCCTGGCCCTGGAAGAGGAAATCGAGTCGCGCATCGTGCTCGAGCACGGCGCCCACCCGTGGGAGCTGCGCCGCGGCCCGTTCAACGAAGACACCTTCGCCGACCTGCCTGAAAAGGACTGGACCCTGCTGGTTCAGGCCGTCGACCAGTTCGTACCGGAAGTGGCCGAACTGCTGGAGCATTTCCGCTTCCTGCCAAGCTGGCGCATCGACGACGTGATGATCAGCTTCGCCACCCCCGGTGGCAGCGTAGGCCCGCACTTCGACAACTACGACGTGTTCCTGCTGCAAGGCCACGGCCAGCGCAACTGGAAGATCGGCCAGATGTGCAACAGCGACAGCCCGCTGCTGGACCATGCCGACCTGCGCATCCTCGCCGAATTCGAACAGAGCGGCGAATGGACCCTGGAGCCAGGCGACATGCTCTACCTGCCACCGCGCCTGGCCCACTACGGCGTAGCAGTGGACGACTGCCTGACCTACTCGGTCGGCTTCCGCGCCCCGAGCGCCGCCGAAGTGCTGACCCACTTCACCGACTTCCTCGGCCAGTTCCTGCCGGACGAGGAGCGCTACAGCGACGCCGACGCCGAGCCTGCCAGCGACCCACACCAGATCCAGCACGACGCCCTCGACCGCCTCAAGGGCCTGCTCGACAAGCACATGAACGACAAGGACCTGCTGCTGACCTGGTTCGGCCAGTTCATGACCGAGCCGCGCTACCCCGAGCAGGTCGTCGGTGAAGAACTGGACGAGCAGGAGCTGATCGAAGCGCTCGAAGATGGCGCCATCCTGATCCGCAACCCAAGCGCACGCATGGCCTGGTCGGAGCTTGGCGACGACCTGATGCTGTTCGCCAGCGGCCGCAGCTGCCCGCTGCCAGCCAAACTGCGCGAGCTGCTGAAGCTGGTTTGTGCCGCCGACGCGTTACACATCGACAACCTTGCGCAGTGGCTGGAGGATGAAGATGGCCTTATGCTGGTACAGCAATTGATCAAACAAGGAAGCCTGGGATTCGCCAATGAATAAGATTCGTGTGCGCCTCGCCGACTGGCAGAAAGACAACGCCGATATCCGTCGTATCCGTGAAGCGGTGTTCGTCGCCGAACAGCACATTCCGCCGGAGCTGGAGTTCGATTCGGAAGACCAGGACGCGCTGCACTTTCTGGCGCTGGAAGGCGATTACCCGATTGGCACTGCCCGCCTGCTGGCGGACGGCACCATCGGGCGCATATCGGTGCTCAAGGACTGGCGCGGGCTGAAGGTTGGCGACGCGCTGGTCAATGCGGTAATCCTTGAGGCGCAAAACCGCGACCTCAAGCAGCAGATGCTGAGTGCTCAGGTGCATGCCACGCCGTTCTATGAGCGGCTGGGCTTTCGCGTGGTCAGCGAGGAATTCCTCGAAGCCGGCATCCCGCATGTGGACATGGTGCGCGACTCCCGCGAGATCGCCTGAAGCTTCAAACTTGCGCTAAACCCGTGTAGGAGCGGCCTTGTGTCGCGAAAGGGCCGCACAGCGGCCCCGGGGCTTATTGCAGCGCCGTCTGTAACGTCGGGGCTGCTTCGCAGCCCTTTCGCGACACAAGGCCGCTCCTACGCCAACTGCGTTGTTTGGGTAAACCATGCAATAAAAAACCTGTACATCCATCCAGATAAAACTTGCCTCTGCGCCCCCGCTTGCGCATCCTAGTGCCTATCACCCTCGATAAAGCGTCCCGGCCATGCGCCTGTTCCTCTGCGAAAAACCCTCCCAGGCAAAAGACATCGCCAAGATCCTTGGCGCCAACCGCAAGGGCGACGGCTGCTGGCAAGGCACCGACGTCTGCGTCACCTGGTGCATCGGCCACCTGTTGGAAACCGCTCCGCCTGACAGCTACGACGAACGTTACAAGCGCTGGAACCTCGCCGACCTGCCGATCATTCCGGAAAAGTGGAAGATGCTGGTCAAACCCAAGACTGCCAGCCAGTTCAAGGCCGTCAAGCGCCTGCTCGGCGAAGCACGAGAACTGGTAATCGCCACCGATGCCGACCGCGAAGGCGAAATGATTGCCCGCGAGCTGGTCGAACATTGTCGCTATCGTGGGCCCATTCAGCGCTTGTGGCTGTCCGCACTGGACGATGCCTCGATTCGCAAGGCCCTTGCGCGTCTGTTGCCGGGGCAGGACACCTTCAACCTCTATCACTCGGCGCTCGGCCGCTCACGCGCCGACTGGCTCATAGGCATGAACATGAGCAGGCTTTTCACCCTGTTGGGCCGCCAGTCCGGCTATCAGGGTGTGCTACCCGTGGGCCGGGTACAAACACCCACCCTGCGCCTGGTGGTGGACCGCGACCGCAGCATCGCTGATTTCGTACCGGTACCGTTCTGGGCCATCGAGGTGCAACTCGAGCATGCCGGCCTGGTCTTCAATGCACAATGGCGGGCCCCGGAGGGCATCTGTGACGACCAGGGCCGCTGCCTTAACCAGGCGCGGGCCCAACAGGCCGCCACAGACATCGGGAACGCCCGCTCCGCACGGGTGCTCAAGGTGACCACCGAACGCGTATGCGAGGCAGCACCCCTGCCCTTCGACCTCGGCACCCTGCAGGAATTGTGCTCAAAGAAATTCGGCCTTGGCGCCCAGGAAACCCTCGACATTGCCCAGGCCCTGTACGAAACCCACAAGCTGATCACTTACCCACGAAGCGACTGCGGTTACCTGCCGGTCAGCCAACACAGCGAAGCGCCGGCAATCCTCACTGCATTACAGCGCGCCGATAGCAGCCTGGCGCCGTTGCAAGCGCACCTTGAGCCGCACCGCCGCTCGCGGGCCTGGAACGATTCCAAGGTCACCGCGCACCACGGCATCATCCCTACTGCGGCCGCCAGCGACCCGTCACGCTTGCCAGCCAAGCACAAGGCGGTCTATACCCTGATCCGCGCCCGTTACCTGGCCCAGTTCCTACCCAACCACGAGTACGATCGAACCCAGGCCGAGTTCGACTGTGCAGGCCATGCACTGCGCGCCGTGGGCAAGCAGATCGCGGAGCCGGGCTGGCGTCGCGCATTACCAGAAGCGTTGGCCCCGGCCAAAGGCCGCGAAGCGCCGCCGGCGCAAGTCCTGCCAACGTTGCGTGAGGGCCAGGACTGCTCGGTGCAGGGCCTGCAGTTGAAAGACCTGTGGACCCAACCGCCCAAACCCTTCACCGAAGGCGACCTGATCAAGGCCATGAAGAACGTCGCCAAACTGGTGGACGACCCGCGGCTGAAACAGAAGCTCAAGGAAACCACCGGCATCGGCACCGAGGCGACCCGTGCCAGCATCATCCAGGGCCTGCTCGACCGCGGCTACCTGGTCAAGAACGGCAAGGCACTGGCCGCCACCCCAGCGGCTTTCAGCCTGATCGACGCAGTGCCACGCGCCATCGCCGACCCAGGTACCACGGCAATCTGGGAGCAGGCGCTGGACATGGTGCAAAGTGGTGAAATGAGCCTGGAGGACTTCGTGGCGCGGCAGTCGGCATGGATGGGCAAGCTTGTGGAGCGCTGCAGCGGCATGCGCATGACGATAAACGGGCCAGCGGTGGGCAAGGCTGCGCCGTGGAAGAAAAAGCGCAGGAGCGGGGGCAAAGGCAAGCCTGCAGCTAACGGCGCCAAGGCCACGGGCAGCAAGGCCCGGCAGCCTCGGCGCAAGGCCCCCAACTGAATAGCCAGCCACAGCAGCACGGCATCACTTCCAGACGCGATCCTCGCTCCAGCCAAGCTCGGCAAAATCATGCGCCCGCAAACCGGCCTCTTCCTCACAGAAGAACTCATCCAGTTGGGGCGGTCGCACCGCTGTATCGCTGAGCATGGCATGGACCTGCCCACGGTGATGGATCTGGTGCTCGAACAGGTGGGCAAGCAAGCGCAGCCGCTGTTCACGCTGCACACGGTCGGGCCTTACGATACTCACGTAGCGCGATAGCTGGTCGTCGCTCAGCACACTGCAGTAGGCGATCAGCCGGTGGTCAGCCTGGGCCTGTTCGGCGTGCAGGTCGGTGCATGTGGCAAAAGGTTGCTCCGGCTCGAAGAAACGTTCACCGTCGGGCTCAGGCGCCTCGCCACGCTGCTCGCACTCGAGCATGTGCAGGTAGAACCAGTCCACCGTCAGCAAATGGTTGAGGGTGGCCTTGATCGATGGGAAGAAGCTGCACCGGGGCGCGACGAACTCGTCCTGGGTCAGTTGCAGGCAGGCCTTGTACAGGCGGTGATTGGCCCAGCCATTGTTGTAGGCCTGGGTCAGCAGATGATGCGACAGCGGCTCCATGGTTCGGCTCCTTCAGGCGAAGCGTTGCAGTTGCATCTCCCGTAGCCGGCTCAGGGTCCTTTGGTACGGGAACGCCAGATACCCTTGAGTGTAGAGCGCTTCGAGCGGAACCTGCGCCTCAAGGTACAGCGCCACCCTACGGTCGTAGCATTCGTCGACCAGGGCAATGAAGCGGCGGACAGCGTCATCCTTGGCAGCCAGCGCTGGCAGTTGCCGATCCCCCGCCTCTACCCGCGCGGCTCCATCTTCGGTACCACGGGCAATACGCCCGGCCCGCTGCTCGCCGCTCAGGGCTGGAATGCCTTCGACCAGGATTGCCGAGAACTGATCGCACAGCGCCATGAACTCCATCGCCGCCAGTGGTTGCTCGCACAGGTCGGAGAAGCGACACCAGATCGCTTGGCTGCTACGCCGGATCACCTGGATTTGCCTTGAACCCACTGCGAACGACTGCGCACTGCCCGGATCGTCGGGGCTGAGCTGCTTGAAAACCGCCTCGAGCGCCTTTGCCTTACCAGCTTCAGCCACCCAGTAGCGCTGGTGTGCGGCCCCAGGGTGAAGACGATGGTCTTGTTCACCTGCCACCGCCAGGACCTGCATGTGCCGTTCGATGGCGGTGATGGCCGGCAGAAAACGATCGCGGTTGAAACCGTCCTGGTACAACAGATGCGGTGGCTGGTTGGAAGTGGCAACCACCACCACGCCATGATCGAACAACACCTGGAACAGGCGGCCGAGAATGATTGCATCTGCGATGTCGCTGACAAAAAGTTCGTCGAAGCACAGCACGCGGATTTGCCCTGCCAGCTCTTGGGCAAGAGCCTGCAACGGATCAGCGGTGCCGTTGAGCTGGAACAGCCGCTGATGGACCCACGCCATGAAATGGTGAAAGTGCTGACGCCGGGCGGCAATGCTCAGGCAGCGGTGGAACAGGTCCATGAGCCAGGTCTTGCCGCGGCCGACCGGCCCCCACAGGTAAAGCCCCTGGGCGGGACTGCCCCGCTCGAGGGCTTCGAAACAGGCTTGCAAGGCATTGACGGCCTGCGCTTGCTGCGGGTCGGGGACGTAGCCTTGATCGGCAAGGGCCTGCTGATAGAGCGTTTTGGGGTCAAATGCCATGCAGCATTATGTTTAAGGCCCCCATCGTCGGCAAGCCTGCGCCCACTCATGCATCACCGCGCTTGCAATTAGCGAGGCAGCTTGCCAGCGATAGGGCCGGTAAAGCCCGGAATAGCTTTCAGCCCTCGCTCAGACCCACTTTGAGCAGCGACCCGTCCTTTTCATCGATGAGCACATACAGGTAGCCATCCGGCCCAACCCGCACATCGCGGATTCGCGCCTTCAAGTCCCCTAGCAAGCGCTCCTCATGGACGATCTTGTCGCCCTCTAGCTGCAGGCGAATCAGCTCTTGGGTAGCCAGCGCACCGATGAACAGATTGTGGTCCCAGGCCTTGAACGTGGGGCTGTCATAAAAAGCCATGCCACTGATGCCTGGGGACTTTTCCCAAACATGATGCGGGTCGACCATGCCGTCGACATGCTCGCCCTTGGCCTCAGGGATCGGCATCAGCGAGTAGTTGATGCCGTGAGTGGCGATCGGCCAACCGTAGTTCTTCCCCGCCTGCGGGATATTGATCTCGTCACCGCCGCGGGGGCCATGTTCGTGGGTCCAGAGCTTACCAGTCCAAGGATTGAGGGCCGCCCCCTGCTGATTACGGTGGCCGAATGACCAGATCTCGGCGCGAACTGCTTTTTTCCCGACGAAGGGGTTGTCTTTGGGCACTTCACCATCGGGCAGGATGCGCACGATTTTGCCCTGCAGCTTGTCCAGGTCCTGCGCCGTGGGGCGCTGGTTGTTCTCGCCCAGCGCAATGAACAGGTAGCCGTGGCGATCGAACACCAAGCGCGAGCCGAAGTGATTGCCCACCGAAAGCTTCGGTTGCTGACGGAAGATCACGTCGAAGTTTTCCAAGCGTGCGCGATCTTCGGACAGTTGGCCACGACCAACGGCAGTGCCGGCCTTGCCATCACTGCCCTCTTCGGCATACGACAGGTATACGGTACGGTCCTGGGCAAACTCGGGTGACAACACCACATCGAGCAGACCGCCCTGGCCCTCTGCCCAGACCTTGGGCACCCCGCTTATGGGGGGCCCGACCTTGCCTTCGGCATTGACCACACGCAGGTTACCGGAGCGTTCAGTCACCAGCATATCCTTGCCGCCTGGCAGGAACGCGAGCGCCCAAGGGTTGCGCAAGCCGTCGGCCACGGTGCTGACGGTTACCTGCCCCTCCTCGCTGGGGAAGTGCTCCTCGGCGGCGGCGTGCGCGAGCAGTGGCAGCAGTGTGGCAGCGGTAAGCGTGGTCAGCCAGGTAGCTTTGATCATGCAGGATTCCTTTCAGTGGTACTCAGGGCGCGCGCCGGGTGTCACGCGGTGGGCGGGTGGGTTCCAGATTCGGCGTCTGCTGCTGGCGGCGCAGGTTTTCACCATTACCGATGCCGCGGTTGTCCAGGGAAGGTGTGCGCTGGATGGGCTGGGTAGAAGGGCCGCGCACCGGTGGTGTGACAGGTTGGCTGCCTTGGCGGCTGTTGGGGTTGGCGCGCTGGATCGGGCTGTTGTAGGGGTTGTTGTTACTGGCAGCGAGCAGCAAGGGCTGCACGGGCGCCGCCTGTGCAGACAAGCCCAGCAACAAGCCGACGGCCAGGGCTGGCAATGTAAGATTCATACTCCACCTCGTGTACGAAAAGGTGCGCCTCATGCGTTTGATAGCGTAAGGCGCGAGGCGTTCGCAGAAAAAGGGTGAATGCGATTCGTGATGTTTCAGTATGAACCTCAGGCAGCCCTGCTCGCCTTGAAGACTATGCCAGGCATGGGCCTTCGATGCTCGAAGGGTGAGATTGCGGCATCCTCAGAAGTAGAACCGCTGCTTTCAACACTGACTTACATTTGCCACACTTAAGGCCAGTTTCCATTGGCAAGGTCCATTTGCATGACTGCCGCTTTGCAACGCTACGCCCGACTATCGCTGGTCTTGCTGCTGGCTGGCGTGTTAAACGCCTGCGCATTGCTCCAGGCGCGCGACCCGCTGAACATCAGCGTGATCGGCATCGAACCACTGGCAGGGCAAGAACTGGAGATGCGCATGGCGGTAAAGATGCGTGTACAAAATCCTAACGAGGCCCCAGTCGACTACAACGGCATCGCGCTGAATCTGGAGGTCAATGGCCAGGCCCTGGCCTCTGGGGTTAGCGACCAGCAGGGGCATATTGGCCGTTACAGTGAAGCGGTGGTGGTGGTACCGGTGAGCGTCACGGCTTTTGCATTCCTGCGCCAGGCCTATGGTCTGAGCAGGCTCGACTCGCTACAAGGGATGCCTTATATACTGCGCGGGAAACTGGCTGGCGGCCCCCTGGGCACCGTGCGCTTCACCGATGAGGGCAAGCTGGACCTGCCCAAAGGGGGCAACCTGTATTGGTGACAGGCTGCGGATCATCAACGGTTGGTGCTGGCGGCGGCCATCATCTTGTTGACCTCGCTGCGTACCATGCTGGCGTATTCAGGCGGCGACATGCCGTCCAGTTCGGCACGTACCCATTCGGCCCATTTGCCCTTGCGGCGCGGCTTTTCCGAAATCAGCCGAGCTGCGTCGCCCTTCGCCTTGCCCAGATTGTTCTGCCACAGTTCGAACAGCCGCGCCTTTTCTGCCTCGATCTGTGCCCGTTCCTCGAAGCTCCTGTTGGCCAGATTGAAACTCATGAAAGTACCTGCCAGTTGAAATGGCCGCTATCTTACACCGTAGTGCTGCTTCATCGCTAAGCTGGCGCAACTTTCCCGGCGCACCGGCATCCATTGCTTACCCCCTATCGACGAGGACATGTTCATGGCCCGAAAATCAGCCATTGCAGCTAACAGCGAGCAGATCAAGGATCAGGTGTTCAGTGAGCTGCAGGCATTGATCGAAGAGTCGGAGAAGCTGCTCAACGACAGCGCCTCTCTGGTAGGTGAAGAAGCCGACACGCTGCGCGCGCAGGTCAGCCTGAAACTTCGCCAGGCTCGAGAGGCGGCCGGGCAGGTGCGCGCCAAGGCACAACCGGTAGTAGACGCAACCCAGGACTATATCGGCGGCCACCCATGGCAGACCGTTGCGGTTTCTGCCGGGTTTGGCCTGGTAATTGGCCTGCTGCTAGGCCGCCGCCACTAGACCGTTCCCCAGGCGTAGTGCCGGCTGCTTCAAATCAGGCGGCCTGCGCCATCGGAATACCACTGTGGAAACGCAATTCCTGGTCAGCAGACAGGATCAACTCCGCTTCCGCATCGCGCACCTGCTGAACCCGCTGGGCTATATCTGCTTCATCACCATACTGATGGGCGAGTTTCAGGTAACCCTGGTAGTGACGCGCTTCGCTTTTCAGCAAGCCGTGATAGAAAGTGCCGAGCTCTTCATCAAGGTGCGGGACCAATGCTGCAAAGCGTTCGCAGCTGCGAGCTTCGATAAATGCCCCTACCACTAGCGTATCCACCAGCTTGACTGGTTCATGGGCACGTACCAGGCGACGCAAGCCAGAGGCGTAGCGCCCTGCCGACACTGGCCGCAAAGGCACACCACGGCGCTTCATCAAGCGCAAAACCTGCTCATGATGTACCAGTTCCTCTCGGGCCAGGCGCGACATCATGTTGATCAGGTCCAGGTGGGTGTTGTACTTGGCGATCAGGCTCAGCGCAGTGCTGGCAGCTTTGAACTCACAGTTCTTGTGGTCGATCAGCAAGGTTTCCTGGTCGGCGATGGCCGCTTCGATCCAGGCGTCTGGAGTCTTGCAACCTAGGAAGGCATCGATTTCGGGGATCAGGGACATAACGTACAATCACACACAGCAGGCAGGACGGGCGATTATACCGGCGCCAATCATGAGCGCCAGTGGCTATGCTTGATGTACATCAAGCGGCGACGCAAGGCTCGCCTACTATAGTCAGGCATAGGCCACCATCTTTTGAGGGGAGTTCATGCCCATGCAAGCTGTCCGTAGCATTCTAGTGGTACTCGATCCCGATCATGCCCATAGCCGTGCGTTGACCCGTGCCAAGCTTATAGCCGGCGTAACCGGTGCGCGCCTGCACCTGCTCATGTGCGACAAAAAACAGGATCACAGTGCACTACTCAGCCTGCTTGGCAGTCAGCTACACGACGATGGCTACGATAACGTCTCTCATGAACAGAACTGGAACGAGACCCTGCACGAGTCGATCATCGCCGTTCAGCAGGCTGAAGGCTGTGACCTGGTGATCAAGGAACACCGGCCGGACAACCCCCTGCGCAAGGCATTGCTGACGCCAAGTGACTGGAAACTTCTGCGCCAGTGCCCTTGCGCCGTGTTGATGGTCAAGAGCGAGCGGCCCTGGACGGGAGGCAAGATTTTGGCAGCAGTGGATGTCGGCAACGATGACGAAGACCATCGGCGGCTGCATACCAGCATCATCGACCATGGCTATGACATTGCCAGCCTGGCAAAAGGTGAACTGCACGTGATCAGTGCGCATCCCTCCCCCATGCTGGCAGCATCCGATCCGGTCTACCAGCTCAGTGAGACCATCGAAAAACGCTACCGAGAGGCGTGCAGTGCTTTCCAGGCCGAATATGATATCAGCGAAGATCGCCTGCATGTCGCAGAGGGCCCTGCGGATGTGCTGATACCTCATACCGAGCAGAAGCTCGATGCAGTGGTCACGGTCATTGGCACTGTCGCGCGCACGGGCATCTCAGGTGCCTTGATTGGCAATACCTCTGAAGTCGTGCTCGATACGCTGGTAGGTGATGTGCTGGTACTTAAAAGTGAAGAGGCGATCGCGCACCTGGCTGAATTGGCCCGAGGCTAGAAATTTTTGCGCACAAAGACAAAACCCCTACCTGCTTGCGCAGATAGGGGTTTTGCGAAATGAATCTTGACGATGACCTACTCTCACATGGGGAAACCCCACACTACCATCGGCGATGCATCGTTTCACTACTGAGTTCGGGATGGGATCAGGTGGTTCCAATGCTCTATGGTCGTCAAGAAATTCTGTAGCCAGAATGTCCAGATGGACAGCCCAGCGAATTCGGATATGCGATAGTTGTGATGTTGCGAACTTTCGGTTCTTTCGTCTTCACCACCACAATCTGCAGAAGCAAATTGCTTGGGTGTTATATGGTCAAGCCTCACGGGCAATTAGTATTGGTTAGCTCAACGCCTCACAGCGCTTACACACCCAACCTATCAACGTCGTAGTCTTCGACGGCCCTTTAGGGGATTCAAGATCCCAGTGAGATCTCATCTTGAGGCAAGTTTCCCGCTTAGATGCTTTCAGCGGTTATCTCTTCCGAACATAGCTACCCGGCAATGCCACTGGCGTGACAACCGGAACACCAGAGGTTCGTCCACTCCGGTCCTCTCGTACTAGGAGCAGCCCCTCTCAAATCTCAAACGTCCACGGCAGATAGGGACCGAACTGTCTCACGACGTTCTAAACCCAGCTCGCGTACCACTTTAAATGGCGAACAGCCATACCCTTGGGACCGGCTTCAGCCCCAGGATGTGATGAGCCGACATCGAGGTGCCAAACACCGCCGTCGATATGAACTCTTGGGCGGTATCAGCCTGTTATCCCC